>NZ_JBTNDR010000070.1:0-2671 GCF_054510895.1 Arthrobacter sp. HLT1-20
ATCCTCACGGAGCCAGTCAGTTGCTGAGTCACATTCATCAGATGGTACAGCCGCTACCTACTCTGCCAGCTAGTCCCAGACCAGCTACATACAAGACTCACAGTCAGTTGTGATTAACGGGACGGACGGCGGCGGGTGGCCACCCGCCGCCGCACAATAGGGCGTGTGATTAATTCCACTCCCACAACATTTTGCACTCTGGAGAAAATAGTGCAAACTTTTACTTTGTGAATGAAAGTGCAAAAAATTGTACCGCGCATGGCCTGCGCGCCCGCAAACGTGAGGCCACCCGGTCCGCCATCACTGCCGCGGCCCGGCGTGCCACCGCCCAAAAGGGCCTGAGCGGCTTCACGATTGAGCAACTGTGCGAGGAAGTGGGAGTGTCCCGGCGGACGTTCTTCAACTACTTCCCCTCCAAGGAAGACGCCATCATTGGCCATCTGCTCGACGAGTTTCCGGCACTGGCCATCGCCGACTTCCTGGCCGGCGGCGCCCAGGATTCCGGCGTCGAGCGGGGACCCCATGGGCTCAGCACAACGCTGCTGCGCGACTTGTTCACGCTCACTTGCGCCATGGCGGCGCAACTGGACTTCACCAAAGAGGAAATCCACCAGCTGATCGCTGCCATGAAAATGGAACCCACGCTCTTGATGAAAATGATGGGCAGTCAAAAAATCCGCGAGGCGGAATTCGCGGACCTGATGGCACAGCGCGAACACCTCGACGCCGGCGACCCCCTGGTCAACATGGCGGCAGCGCTTTTTGGCACCTGCTCGCACCGTGCCAGTCAAGCCTTCTTCTCGGAAGAAAACACTGCCAGCTACGGCGAACTTCTGGCCGCCAACCTGCACATGGCCCAACAACTTTTCAATTTCTCCCTCTTACCCTTCGAAGGGACTCCATGAGTACCGCCATCAAGGCAGGCGAACCGCTCCTGCTGACCCAAAAGAGAATCTGGATCATCTTCTCCGCGCTCATCGCCGGCATGATGCTCTCCAGCCTCGACCAAACGATCGTTTCCACGGCCATGCCCACCATTGTGGGCAAGCTGGGCGGCGTGGAGCACCAGACCTGGATCACCACCGCCTACCTGCTGGCCACCACCATTGTGATGCCCATCTACGGCAAGTTTGGTGACGTGCTGGGCCGCCGCAATCTATTCCTGGCAGCCATTGCCATCTTCACACTGGCCTCGATTGGCTGCGCCTTTGCCACCGACTTCTGGGGCTTCGTGATCTTCCGGGCCATCCAGGGCTTGGGTGGCGGCGGCTTGATGATCCTCTCGCAGGCCATCATTGCCGACATTGTTCCCGCCAACGAGCGCGGCAAGTACATGGGCCCCCTGGGCGCCATCTTCGGCCTGTCCGCCGTGGCCGGCCCCCTCCTGGGCGGCTACTTTGTGGACCACCTCACCTGGGAATGGGCGTTCTACATCAACATCCCGATCGGCATTGCAGCATTCATCATTGCCTACTTCACCTTGACCCTGCCCTCCAAGAAGGCAACCAAGAAGATTGACTTCATGGGTGTCCTGTTCCTGTCCATCGCCACCACAGCCCTGATCTTCTTCACCGACTTTGGCGGCAAGGAAGGCGGCTGGACCTCCATGACGACCTGGTCGTGGGGTGCCCTGCTGCTGGCAGCGGTTGCACTGTTCATCTTCACCGAAGCCCGCGCACAGGATCCCATCATCCCGCTGTCCCTGTTCAAGAACCCGATCTTCCTGAACTCCACGGCCATCGGATTCGTGCTGGGCATGGGCATGTTCGCCGCACTGGCGTTCGTCCCCACGTTCCTGCAAATGTCCTCCGGGACCTCCGCCGCCGAATCCGGCCTGCTCATGCTGCCCATGATGGTGGGCCTGATGGGCACCTCGATCTGGTCCGGCATCCGGATGACCAAGACCGGCAAGTACAAGGCGTTCCCCATTGCCGGATCGGGGCTGACCATTGTGGCCATGCTGTGGATGACAACCCTGTCCGCCGAGACCCCCATCTGGGTCATCTGCGCCCAGCTGTTTGTGTTCGGCGCCGGCCTGGGCCTGATCATGCAGATTGTTGTCATCGTGGTGCAGAACTCTGTTCCGGCCGCCCAGCTGGGAACCGCCACGAGCACCAACAACTACTTCCGCGAAGTGGGCTCAGCCCTGGGTGTGGCCGTCTTCGGCGCCATGTTCACCACGCGCCTGGCCGACTCCCTCAAGGAAGTCTTCACCACCGGTGGCGCCACTCCGGAGCAGGCTGGCAGCGCCATGTCCTCGCTGGATCCGCAGGCGCTGCACCAACTGCCGCAGGCCATCCAGGACGGCATCATCAACGCCTACGCCGATTCCCTGGCGCCCGTGTTCTGGTACCTGATCCCGTTCATGGTCATCGCGCTGGTCCTGGCGATCTTCATGAAGGTCATCCCGCTGTCGGACACCTCCGGCATGGTGGCCCGCGGCGAGGCCGTTGGCGGCGCGGAGGCAGAGCGCCTGGAATCCGAGCGGCTGGCTGGCGACACCCTGCTGCTGAGCAAGGAATCCGCGGTCGCGGGCCCGGACAAACCATAGCCTCACCATAAAAGGCGTGGGGGGGGGGGGGGGGGGGGGGGGGGGGGGGGGGGGGGGGGGGGTGTTTTTTTTTTTTGGAGGGGGGGGGGGGGGTTTTTTTCTTGTGTTGGTAATTTTGTG
>NZ_JBTNDR010000071.1:0-1830 GCF_054510895.1 Arthrobacter sp. HLT1-20
TTGTTGTTCCAGGACCCAACAGTGTGCCAAACGCATAACAACCAAGACAACTACCAACCCGTACGGTCCGTTCCTCACACCCCGAAGAGTGTTGTACTTGAACCAGGCTGCCAGTTGCCGATCATCGGCTGTTTTATTGATATTCCACCCTTGAGCAACTCACCGAGAAACAATCGTTCTCGCAATGAGTCTTTACTCCTCACACCACCAATACATCTCCATGCGGAGTCGATCGTGGTGTTTGGTGCTCCTTAGAAAGGAGGTGATCCAGCCGCACCTTCCGGTACGGCTACCTTGTTACGACTTAGTCCCAATCGCCAGTCCCACCTTCGACAGCTCCCTCCCCACAAGGGGGTTAGGCCACCGGCTTCGGGTGTTACCAACTTTCGTGACTTGACGGGCGGTGTGTACAAGGCCCGGGAACGTATTCACCGCAGCGTTGCTGATCTGCGATTACTAGCGACTCCGACTTCATGGGGTCGAGTTGCAGACCCCAATCCGAACTGAGACCGGCTTTTTGGGATTAGCTCCACCTCACAGTATCGCAACCCATTGTACCGGCCATTGTAGCATGCGTGAAGCCCAAGACATAAGGGGCATGATGATTTGACGTCGTCCTCACCTTCCTCCGAGTTGACCCCGGCAGTCTCCTATGAGTCCCCACCATAACGTGCTGGCAACATAGAACGAGGGTTGCGCTCGTTGCGGGACTTAACCCAACATCTCACGACACGAGCTGACGACAACCATGCACCACCTGTAAACCGACCGCAAGCGGGGCACCTGTTTCCAGGTATTTCCAGTTCATGTCAAGCCTTGGTAAGGTTCTTCGCGTTGCATCGAATTAATCCGCATGCTCCGCCGCTTGTGCGGGCCCCCGTCAATTCCTTTGAGTTTTAGCCTTGCGGCCGTACTCCCCAGGCGGGGCACTTAATGCGTTAGCTACGGCGCGGAAAACGTGGAATGTCCCCCACACCTAGTGCCCAACGTTTACGGCATGGACTACCAGGGTATCTAATCCTGTTCGCTCCCCATGCTTTCGCTCCTCAGCGTCAGTTAATGCCCAGAGACCTGCCTTCGCCATCGGTGTTCCTCCTGATATCTGCGCATTTCACCGCTACACCAGGAATTCCAGTCTCCCCTACATCACTCTAGTCTGCCCGTACCCACCGCAGATCCGGGGTTGAGCCCCGGACTTTCACGGCAGACGCGACAAACCGCCTACGAGCTCTTTACGCCCAATAATTCCGGATAACGCTTGCGCCCTACGTATTACCGCGGCTGCTGGCACGTAGTTAGCCGGCGCTTCTTCTGCAAGTACCCTCAACCAACAAAAATGCTGGCCTTGTTCCCTACTGAAAGAGGTTTACAACCCGAAGGCCGTCATCCCTCACGCGGCGTCGCTGCATCAGGCTTTCGCCCATTGTGCAATATTCCCCACTGCTGCCTCCCGTAGGAGTCTGGGCCGTGTCTCAGTCCCAGTGTGGCCGGTCACCCTCTCAGGCCGGCTACCCGTCGTCGCCTTGGTGAGCCATTACCTCACCAACAAGCTGATAGGCCGCGAGTCCATCCAAAACCAATAAATCTTTCAACAAAACCCCATGCGAGGTAAAGTCAATATCCAGTATTAGACCTCGTTTCCAAGGCTTATCCCAGAGTTAAGGGCAGGTTACTCACGTGTTACTCACCCGTTCGCCACTAATCCCCCCGCAAGCGGGGTTCATCGTTCGACTTGCATGTGTTAAGCACGCCGCCAGCGTTCATCCTGAGCCAGGATCAAACTCTCCGTTAATAACTAAACAGACACACACACTCACACCGGAAAAAGGT
>NZ_JBTNDR010000072.1:0-1588 GCF_054510895.1 Arthrobacter sp. HLT1-20
AGGTCGCGGTCCACGGAGAGGTAGTTTTGTCCGTTGGGGTTGTAGATCTTCGCGGTGGGGAAGAACGCGTCCATGCCGAAGGTGCGGGCCTCGTCCGGGATGATCGGGACGATGCGGTGGCCGATTTTCGGGTCCCGCATCAGGTCCTTGAGCACGCGCACGAACGACATGGTCGTGGCGGCTTGTTGTTTGCCCGAGCCACGGTTGGCGACCTCGTAGGTTTTATCTCCGGGCAGTTCCAGTGCGGTGTGGGTGCTGCGGCGTTCGGGCAGGAACCCGCCCAGTGCGGCGCGGCGTTCCATGAGGTACTGGATTTCCGGGGTGTCCGGGCCGGGGCGGTAGTACGGGGGACGGTACGGGTCCGCTTCCAAAACCTCATCGCTGATGGGCAGGCGCAGGTGGGTGCGGAAGTCCTTCAAGTCCTGCAGGGTGAGTTTCTTCATCTGGTGCGTGGCGTTACGGGCCTCGAAGTGGGTGCCGAGTCCGTAGCCCTTGACTGTGTGGGCCAGGATCACGGTGGGTTTGCCCTTGAATTCGGTGGCAGCCTTGTAGGCGGCGTAGACCTTGTGGTAATCGTGTCCGCCACGCTTCAAATTCCAGACCTCGTCATCGGAGAGGTGTGCGGCGAGTTCCTTGGTCTGCGGGGTCTTCCCGAAGAAGTGCTCCTTGACGAACCCGCCGGATTCGGCCTTGTACGTTTGGTAGTCACCATCAAGGGTGGTGTTCATGACATCGACCAGGGACCCGTCGGTATCCCTAGCGAGCAGCTCGTCCCATTCGCGGCCCCAGAGGACCTTGATGACGTTCCAGCCGGCGCCGCGGAAGAACGCTTCCAACTCTTGGACGATTTTGCCGTTGCCACGGACCGGGCCATCGAGGCGTTGGAGGTTGCAGTTGATGACGAAGTTCAGGTTATCGAGCTTGTCGTTCGCGGCGAGTTGGAGCAGGCCGCGTGATTCGGGCTCGTCCATTTCACCATCACCCAAAAACGCCCACACCTGCTGCTCGGAGGTGTCCTTGATGCCGCGGTTATGCAGGTACCGGTTGGACTGGGCCTGGTAGATCGCGTTCATCGGGCCAATACCCATCGACACGGTCGGGAATTCCCAGAACTCGGGCATCAGGCGCGGGTGCGGGTACGAGGACAGGGCATGGCCCTCCTTGGAGCGTTCCTGACGGAACCCGTCCATGTCTTCCTCGGACAGGCGCCCTTCCATGAACGCGCGGGCGTACATGCCAGGGGAAGCGTGGCCCTGGAAGAAGATCTGGTCCCCGCCACCGGGGTGGTTCTTGCCACGGAAGAAGTGGTTGAAACCGACCTCGTACAAGGTCGCGGCACCGGCATAGGTGGAAATATGCCCACCCACACCAATCTCCGGGGACTGGGCACGGTGCACCATGACAGCGGCGTTCCACCGCATCCAGGCACGGTACTTACGCTCGATCTCCTCATTACCGGGGAACACAGGCTCCTGGTCCGCCGGAATGGTGTTCACATAATCGGTGGTCGTGACCATAGGCACGCCAACGCTCTGCGCGCCTGCCCGCTGCAGCAGACTACGCATAATGAACTGGGCACGCTCAGTGC
>NZ_JBTNDR010000073.1:0-1579 GCF_054510895.1 Arthrobacter sp. HLT1-20
AAACCTCCGCGCGCACCAACAGCACCAGCCCCGCGCGCACCAACCACGGCCACGATGATGACGACGGCGACGGCGATGGCCACGGATCTCAGATCTCGACCAGGGCCACGGATCTCGACCACGAACAGCGCACCAACCACGGCACGGCCACGACCAGAGCCACGACGGCGACGGCCACGATGATGACGACGGCGACCACCGCAACGGCCACGGCCACGACGATGACGACGGCGACTCGCGCGGGCTACTCCAAAGAAGCACCGGCCACGGATCACGGATCTCGACCAGCGCAACGGCCACGGCCACGACGGCCACGGCCACGACGGCCACGATGATGACGACGGCGACGGCGACGGCCACGGCCACGACGGCGACTCGCGCGGGCTACTCCAAAGAAGCTCCAAACCTCCGCGCGCACCAACAGCACCAGCCCCGCGCGCACCAACCACGGCCACGATGATGACGACGGCGACGGCGATGGCCACGGATCTCAGATCTCGACCAGGGCCACGGCCACCCGCGCGGGCTACTCCAAAGAAGCACCGGCCACCGCGCGCACCAACAGCACCAGCCCCTCGCGCACCAACCACGGCCACGACGACGACGGATCACGGATCTCGACCACGAACAGCGCACCAACAGCACCGGCCACCGCGCGCACCAACCACGGCCACGAGCTCAGCCAACGGCGGTGGATCGGTTGCGGCACCAACGGCGATGAGTGGCTATGTCGGCGCTGTGACGGCATCATGACGGCGCGTTCGTTCAGTGCCGTCACTGCATAACCGCAGGTCGGCGCGAGATTATGACGGCTATGACGGGAATGACGGCACATGGGCGAAACTCTCTAAACTAGCCATCTCATCCCGGTCAGCCGTGCCGCCGCCCTCCGCCCCCGCCCTCCTGCTGCCCCCTGCGCCCCTCTAAAGCCGCAATGACTGGAAGTGAGCAAAAAGTAGCGCCAAATGCAATGTTGGCGCTCTTCGTTAGCTACAAGGATTTTGTGCGTTTGCGTTTTGGTCGGTTCGTCACCTAGGCTTGTGGACATTGCCGAACTAAGTTCGGCTGTTTTGTCATGCCCAAAAAGAAAATAAGAGGAACGCTCTGATTCTCGCCAATCCTTGTGTGTATCTCTAAATCCGGGCACATACCCTATTCTTTCGCCAAAATCCGGCCAAATCCTGCACTGTTCAATTGGCTCAAATCCTGACCAAGCCACCACCTGACTTGGGGAAATCTCCCTTTTTTTGTGGGGGACTGGGGGGATATCTCCAGCTTGGCGCGGGGTGGATCAGGAGTATCGAATCAGAAAAACGACCCCAACTTCGGAACCACCGCCAGTTGAGCCTGTCCAAAGTTTCAGCCAATAACAAAAACACAAGCAGCAACTGAACCACCATCGGTGCCGGGGGTTCTTCTGTAGATAGTTTCCCTGATGCCGTCATTGGGCCGTCATGACTCCTGCTCACGTCATGAGTTCTACGACCAGCACCAGTACGGCCAGCGCTGCGGACCTTGGCCAGGGCACCAGTGGCAGCAGTATCAACTGAACTACCGTCGGTGCCCTTGGTTCGTCTTA
>NZ_JBTNDR010000074.1:0-1452 GCF_054510895.1 Arthrobacter sp. HLT1-20
CATGTCCGTTGGTGTTTTTGATTTGTTTTCTGTGGGCATTGGGCCTTCGAGTTCGCATACTGTGGGGCCCATGCGTGCGGCTGCGGCGTTTGTTCAGGAACTGATCCAGGGCGAGTTCCTGGGGTTGGTGGCCTCGGTCCGGGTTGATTTGTATGGTTCCCTGGCTGCTACGGGGCGTGGGCACGGGACCATGACGGCGGTGTTGCTCGGTCTTGAGGGTCGTGAGCCCGAGTTGATTCTGCCTGCTGAGGTTGATGCCCGCCTGGCCGCGTTCGCCGCGGGCGAGCCTTTGCTGCTGGCTGGCAGTGTGGCGTTGGCTTATGGTGCCGGGGACATTATTTTGCATCCGCTGACTGTTCTTCCCCGCCACACCAACGGCATGAAACTGGCCGTGTTGGGCAGTGCCGGCACTGTTTTGCATGAGGCCACGTACTTCTCGGTCGGTGGTGGTTTCATCATCCGGGAGGGTGCTGTGGACGCGGCCGTGGCCGAGCTGGAACACTCCAAGGAACTGTTGCCCTACCCGTTCCGGACCGCTGCGGAGTTGCTGAAGCACTGTGCGGCGACGGGCACGAACTTCAGTGGTGTGATGCTCGCGAACGAGCTCGTCACCCGCACCGAGGCCGAGGTCCGTGCCGGGTTGTTGCATATCCGCGACGTCATGGAGGACTGCAAAAACGCGTCCCTGGCCAGGACCGGGTTGCTGCCGGGCGGGTTGAATGTGCGCCGCCGCGCCCCTGACTGGTATGCCCGGCTGCGGGCCGAGGACCCGGACCGGGACCCGAAGTTCTGGCAGGAATGGGTGAACCTGGTCGCGTTGGCGGTGAATGAGGAAAACGCCTCCGGTGGGCGTGTGGTCACGGCCCCCACGAACGGGGCTGCCGGGATCATCCCGGCCGTCATGTTTTACGCCACCCACTACACCCCCGGCATGGCCGATGCCTCCCAGGAGCAGGTTGATGATGTGGTGGTGCGGTTCCTGCTGGCCTCCGCTGCTGTGGGCGTGCTGTACAAGGAACAAGCCTCGATCTCCGGCGCTGAGGTGGGGTGTCAGGGCGAGGTCGGCTCCGCATCCTCGATGGCAGCTGCAGGGTTGGCCGAGGTCATGGGCGGCACCCCGGAACAAGTCGAGAACGCGGCCGAGATCGCGATGGAACACAACCTGGGCCTGACCTGTGACCCGATCGGTGGTTTGGTGCAGATCCCGTGCATTGAACGCAACGCGATCGCCGCCGCGAAAGCCATCAACGCCGCGAAAATGGCGCTCTGGGGCGACGGTCAACACCGTGTCTCCCTGGACGAAGTCATCATCACCATGCGCGAAACCGGCCGCGACATGTCCTCCAAATACAAAGAAACAGCCATGGGCGGCCTCGCCGTCAACGTCGTGGAATGCTAACCACCCACGAACCTGCGAATTCTGCGCACCATTCCACGTCAATGATCCGCCAC
>NZ_JBTNDR010000075.1:0-1114 GCF_054510895.1 Arthrobacter sp. HLT1-20
CTCGCCCTGGGCCAAGTTACCGAGGTCAGGGTTCCGGCCCGAGCACAGGAAGACCTCCGGGATTTGTCCCGGTTGCGAGCCACCACGGCAAAAAACCTCACCCATACCCGCCAGCGCCTGAACGCGATCCTGCTCCGCCATGGCATCCGCTACCTGGAAGGCACGAAATGGACACATGCTCATCAGGCGTGGCTACACCGGCAGTGTTTTGATTCACCAGTACTGCAGTTCACCTATGAAGCGGACGTTGAACTGGTCGAACTACTCGCCGCCCATCTGAAGCGCATTGATCAGCAGGTCGCGGCCGTCGCCAAAGACTGCCAATACACCCCGGTCATCGAGGCATTGATGTGCCTGCGCGGCATCGAAGTCACCACCGGATTCGGACTCGCCGTGGAGATCGGAGACTGGACCCGATTCACCGGGGCCAACATTGGCTCCTACCTCGGCCTGGTGCCCAGCGAGCAGTCCTCGGGCCAGTCTCGGCACCAGGGCCCGATCACGAAGGCCGGCAGCAAATACGCCCGCAAACTCCTCATCGAAGCTGCCTGGCTGCATCAGCGACCCTACGCCAGGCCCGGGGTGCGGCTGGTGCGGCAACTGGACCTCGTTGCCCCCGACACCAGGATCCGTGCCTTGGAAGGTAACCACCGCCTCCACCACAAATGGGAAGTATTCGACGCCCGCAAAAAACGCTCAGTCACGGCCAACACCGCGATCGCCAGGGAACTCGCCGGCTGGTGCTGGTCTCTGGCTGCGCCCCTCCAACGCAACGAGAACGAAAGCCAGAAACACATGAAGGTGGCCTAATAAATAAACGTGCCTTCCGGAGTGTGGCGGCCGTGACGTGGCAGCACTTTGGGGCTAACTCGAGACGACGCTATGAGTAAACGGCACATCCCGTTGACGCTCGATGATAGACAACGATATGCCCCAGCCGAACAATCGTCATGCGGTAACCAACCCGCGAATATCAGCCTGACACTGCAGTCGAATACAAGACTAGCCAGCACAACCACCACACCCGGACGGCACCCACCCGACGGCCCCCAACAAAGAAAGTTGGGAGCCGCATACCTACGCCCCTTGACAAACCTTCCGACATATCAGCGTC
>NZ_JBTNDR010000076.1:0-1070 GCF_054510895.1 Arthrobacter sp. HLT1-20
GCCGGGTCCGTTGAAATCACAACTAGCCCGCAGAAAACGGCGAGAATTCACGATTTTGTCGTGTTTTTCGTCGTTTTCTGCGGGCTAGTTGTTTAAGCTGGGGCCCTCGCGGCCGGGGACTACTTGCCCAGGAAGCCCTGGTGCAGCTCGTGCGTCTTAGCGATCTGCTCAAGGATCTCTTCGGAGTCCTTGTGCTTATCGCGGAACTTCGGATCCATGGTCTGGATAGTCTTTTCCTCAACCATGAGCATGCCGTACACGCGCTCACGCTCCACAGGATCAGCCGTGTATTCCAGGTTCGAGTAACTGTCGGCATGACGACGGGCATTGTTGAGCACCGTCTGCGCCTTGCCGGACTTGCTCACCAGGGACGCCACCACCGTGACCACCAGGACACCGATGATGACCGTCAGGGACAGGCTCGTGGAAATCTCAAAGACGTTCACATGCTCACCACCGTTGATGAACGGCAGGTTGTTCTCATGCAGGGCGTGCAGGACCAGCTTCACACCAATGAACGCCAGGATCGCGGCCAGGCCGTAAGAGAGGTAGATCAAACGATCCAACAGACCATCCAGCAGGAAGTACAGCTGACGCAAACCCATGAGCGAGAACGCCGTGGCCGTGAACACAATGTAAACGTTCTGCGTCAGGCCGAAGATCGCCGGAATGGAATCCAACGCGAACAGCAAGTCGGTGCCACCAATGGCCACCATGACCAGCAACATCGGGGTCAGGACCTTCTTACCATCAATCTTCGTGACAAGCTTGTCGCCATCGTAGTGGTCGGAGGTGTTGAAGAAACGCTTGGCGAGCTTGATGATGAAGTTATCCGCGCCGTCGTCGCTACTATCTTCTTCCTTGAGCAGGTTACCCGCCGTGATCAGCAAAATGATGCCGAAGATATAGAACATCCAGGACCAGGTATTGATCAACGCGGCACCAGCAAAAATGAAACCCGTACGGGCAATCAACGCGAAGACAATACCGAACAACAGAACCTTCTGCTGATCCTCACGAGGAACCTTGAAACTCGCCATAATGACCAGGAACACAAACAAGTTGTCAAC
>NZ_JBTNDR010000008.1:0-125981 GCF_054510895.1 Arthrobacter sp. HLT1-20
CGCCGGCCACCAACAACACCAGCCCCAGCCAAGCACGTCGGAATCAACCTGCCCAAACCAAAAACACCACAAAAACTAGCCAAGTGACTCAACACAGCTTGACAATTTTCGCTTCGACGAGTAGGCGGAGGATTCTGGCAGTGTGGCTGGCTAATTATCCTTGGCCAACCGCCCAGCTGCGGGTTCGCTCTCCGGCTCCAGCGGGTCCGGGGCGGTGCCGCGCCACTTGGCCAGGGCGCTCATGCCGTGGAAAATAATCAGGGCCGCGGCGGTGCCCAAGGCGATGCCGCCGAACTGGAGGGTTCCGGCATTCCACTCAAAGTTGGCTATGCCAACAATCAGAGCGACGGCGGCCGTGGTCAGGTTGATGTTGTTGGAGAAATTGACCTTGTTCTGCACCCAGATGCGCACACCCAGCACGCCGATCATGCCGTAGAGCAAGGTTGCGGCTCCGCCCAGCACGCCGACGGGGACCGTGGCGATCATTTCGCCGAATTTGGGGGAGAAGCTCAGGACCAGCGCAGCGCAGCCCGCCACCCAGTAGGCGGCGGTTGAGTAGACCTTTGTGGCGGCCATGACGCCAATGTTCTCCGCATAGGTGGTGGTGCCGGAACCGCCGCCAAAACCTGCCAAGGTGGTGGCAACGCCGTCGGCGATCAAAGCACGCCCCGCGTACGGGTCAAGGTCGTCCCCGGTCATGAGCGCCACGGATTTCACATGGCCAATGTTCTCCGCCACCAGGACCAGGACCACGGGAATGAACAGGCCAACCACGGCAAAGTGGAAGGTCGGGGTTTGGAAATGCGGCAGGCCCAACATGGCGGCGTCGTTGATTTTGGAGAAGTCCACCTCGCCGCGCATGACTGCCACCAGGTAGCCGATGACCACACCCACCAGGATGGCCAGGCGCCCCAGGATGCCCCGGAACAGCACGCTGACCAGGATGATGACGCTCAGGGTGATGACAGCCGTGATGGGGGCCAGCTTGAAGTTGCCCCACGCGGCCGGTGCCAGGTTCAGGCCAATGAGGGCCACAATGGTTCCCGTGACGGGCGGCGGCATGAGCCTGTTGATCCAGCTGGCACCGAACTTCTGCACCACCAAACCCAGCACCGCCAAGGTGACGCCGGCCATGACCACCCCGCCCAGGGCGCCGCTGATGCCGAACTGCTGCTGTGACGCCATGATGGGGGCAATGAACGCAAAGCTGGAGCCGAGGTAGCTGGGCACCTTGCCGCGGGTGAGTACCAGGAACAGGAGTGTGCCGATTCCGGAGAAGAACAGAGTGGTGGCCGGTGGCATGCCAGTGATGATGGGGACCAGGAAGGTGGCGCCAAACATGGCCACCACGTGCTGCAAGCCAATGCCAATGGTACGCGGCCAGCTCAAGCGCTCATCGGGGCTGACAACCTGTCCCGGTGCAATGGTTTTGCCGTCTCCATGAACGCGCCACTTGGTGCCCAACAAATTCATCAACATGCCTCCAGTCAATGCCATGCCAGTGCACAGCCTGCCGATAAGGATATAGGCACGCGGTGTTTTGTGCGTGGTTTGTGGCGTCTACGTCCAGGGACATGCAATTTCTATGGGTGGGGGATGTGGCCTTCGCTTGCCTGCAGGACGACGCCGAGGAGGTCGTTGAGTGCGTGGGCCAGGTCAGGATGGGCTAGTTCATACCGGGCCCTCCGGCCTTCGGCAATGGCAACGGCCAGTCCACAATCGCGCAGGCAGGAGAGGTGGTTGGAAATGCTCTGGCGGGAGACACCCAATTCGGTTGCCAAATCGGCTGGATACTGGGGAGCCTTGGCCAGGCTCATCAAGATCTCGGCCCGGGTGGGGTCGGAGAGCGCATAGCCAAATCTGGCCAACACCGCTGCGTTGCTAATGGGCTTCATTCTCAATATCATACATTAGTGGATGAATTCATCGATGGATGTACTATTGAGCTATGTCTGGTCACGATCACTCCCATTCCCACGCCGGTGCCCCCGGCGAGAGTCACCAAGGACGCATTGCCGTTGCCTTGGGAATCACGCTGGCCGTGTTTGTCTTTCAGGTCATCGGTTCCCTGCTGACGGGGTCCCTGGCGTTGCTGTTTGATTCCGCGCATGTCCTCACGGATGCTGGCGGGCTGGCCATGGCCCTGTTGGCCGCCCGGTTGATGACGCGCCCGGCAACCAGCAAGCGGACCTGGGGATTTGCGCGCGCCGAAGTGCTCGCGGCAACGGCACAGGCAGCGGTACTTCTCGCCGTCGGCCTCATTGTTTTGGTGGAAGGTGTCCAGCGCCTCTTCAGGCCCACCGAGATTGCCTCCAATGAGATGATCATCTTTGGCGCCATTGGATTGCTGGGAAACGTCATCTCGATGTTCGTGCTGATGGGCGGGCGCGGCAAGAACTTCAACATGCGCGCGGCGTTCCTTGAAGTTGTCAACGATGCTCTGGGCTCTGTGGCGGTGATTGTGGCCGCCGTGGTCATCTCACTGACCGGCTGGATGCAGGCCGACGCCGTGGTGGCCATGCTCATTGGTGCCCTGATCCTGCCGCGCACCGTGAAGCTGTTGCTGGAAACCATTGGCGTGCTGCTGGAATCCACCCCGTCCGGTCTTGACCTGGACCAGGTCCGGGAGCACATTCTGGCGCTCGATCATGTTCGCGCTGTCCATGACCTGCACGCCAGCCAAATCGCCACCGGACTGCCCATCCTGTCCGCGCACGTGGTGGTGGACGATGAATGCTTCCATGACGGCCACGTCCCGCTCATGCTGGATGCCCTGCAAAGCTGCGTGGCCAGCCACTTCGACGTCAGTATTGAGCACTCCACGTTCCAGCTGGAGCCCGTCAGCCACGCCGAACACGAACTAGGCGCCCACCACTAACCGGGTGCGTCAGTGCCCGCGCGTCAGCGCTCTCGCGAGGTGGGGGCTGGTGCCCGCACCGCGCCACACACGACTTCGTCGGTGCGTCCGCGGCGGCGCCCACCACGCCGCCAGCCCCCACCGTCGCTGCGCGCTGACGCCGCCGACGGTACGTGCGCCTGGGTTAGGCGATGACGCCGTCCACCAGGGCCTTGGCCTCGGCTTGCACCTGGGCCAAATGCTCCGCGCCCTTGAAGGATTCGGCGTAGATCTTGTACACGTCTTCCGTGCCGGAGGGGCGGGCCGCGAACCAGGCGTTCTCGGTGGTGACCTTCAGCCCGCCGATTGCCGCGCCGTTGCCGGGGGCCTCGGTCAGTTTGGCCGTGATGGGCTCGCCGGCCAGCATGGTGGCGGAGACGTCGGCTGCTGACAACTTGCCCAGCGCCGCTTTCTGCTCACGGGTGGCGGCGGCGTCAATGCGGGCGTACGACGGCGCCCCAAAGCGGGCTGTCAGCTCACCATAGTGCTGCGAGGGCGACTTACCTGTGACGGCAGTGATTTCCGAGGCCAGCAGTGCCAGCAGGATGCCGTCCTTGTCCGTGGTCCAGACGGAGCCGTCCTTCTTCACGAAGGAGGCGCCTGCGGATTCCTCCCCACCAAACACGCCCTCGCCCGAAAGCAGGCCCGGCACAAACCATTTGAAGCCCACGGGAACTTCAACGAGCTCGCGGCCGAGATCCGCCGCGACCCTGTCAATGATGGAGGACGAGACCAGGGTCTTGCCCACGCTGGCTGTTGCGGGCCACTGCGAACGGTGCGTGTAAAGGTACTGGATGGCCACAGCCAGGTAGTGGTTGGGGTTCATCAGCCCGGCATCGGGGGTGACGATGCCGTGGCGGTCGGCGTCGGCGTCGTTCCCCGTGGCAATGTCAAAGGGGGCGCCAGCGGCAAGCTTGTTGATCAGCGACGCCATGGCCGAAGGAGAGGAGCAGTCCATGCGGATCTTCTCATCCCAGTCCAGCGACATGAACGCCCACTGCGGGTCCACTGTGGGATTGACAACGGTGAGGTCAAGATTGTGGCGTTCGCCGATCTCGCCCCAATAATCCACCGAGGCACCACCCATGGGATCCGCCCCGATGCGCACGCCAGCTGCCCGGATGGCGTCAATGTCAAGAACCGACGGCAGATCGTCAACGTAGCTGGAGAGGAAATCAAACTTGCCCGTGGTGGAGGCTGCCATGGCGTCCGCGAGCTGGACCCGCTGCACGCCGCGCAAGCCGTTTTCCAACAGTTCGTTGGCCCGGTTGGCAATCCAGCCGGTGGCATCGGAATCGGCCGGCCCGCCATGCGGAGGGTTGTACTTGAAGCCGCCGTCACCGGGAGGGTTGTGGGAAGGAGTCACCACAATACCGTCCGCCAGTCCGTCCGTGCGGCCTTTGTTGTGGCTGAGGATGGCATGCGAAACGGCCGGGGTGGGAGTGTACCCATGGCGGGCGTCAATCAGTACCTCGACGCCGTTGCCCGCCAAAACTTCCAGGGCCGTGTTTTGCGCCGGATCACTCAGGGCATGCGTGTCCTTGCCCATGAACAAGGGGCCGGTGATGCCTTGCCCGTTGCGGTACTCCACAATGGCCTGGGTGATGGCGGCAATGTGTCCCTCATTGAAGGAAGCCCTCAATGAGGTGCCGCGGTGCCCCGAGGTGCCAAAAGCCACCCGTTGTGCCGGATCGCTAAGGTCTGGGGTCAGATCGTAGTATGCATCCAGCAAAGCAGAAAGATCAACAAGGTCCTGGGGAAGGGCAGTAGTGCCCGCGCGGCTAGCCATAATCACAGCATGACAGAGCGGGCGCCGGATTGGCACGTGTTGCCCAGAGTATGAACGCCATGTCGGATTGCACAGCCAGCGGACCCTCAGGCGGCGGGACTAATATGGGAGTCAACGCTAACTTTCCCCCTTGTGTGCCTACACAGGACAGTAATTCCAGCAGGAGCCAGCAATGTCGAACCAGCCAGAGCAGCCGCAGCCAGAGCCTGGCCAGCCCGGCAGCCCCACACCTCCCTATGTGGCGCCTTCCGTGCCGCCTCCCTATGTGGCACCTGTCGCGTATGGGCAAGCCGCAGGTGGGCAGTATGCTCCCCAGCAGCCCTATGGGCAGCATCCCCAGTACGCCCAGCCGCACTATGCCCAGCAGAAGTACGCCCAGCCGCAATTTGGTGCCCAACAATATGCTGCACCAACGTACTACCAGGGTGGTCCCGGCTATGTTGACAACACCAGTGGCCCGCGCGGCATGAGCCTGGCCAGCATGATCATTGGCCTGGTTTCGCTGGTGGCCGGGTTCGGCTTCTTCATGATCCCGCAGGTGGTGGGCATCGTTTTGGGCCACATTGGCCTCAAGAAGGAAAGCCCCCAGGGCAGGTCATTTTCCATCACCGGGCTCATCACCAACTACTTGGCGCTGCTGATTTACGGTGCCCTGTACGGCTTTGTTTTCATTGGCCTGGCCATGATGGGTTTTGACTCCTACAGCCCGGACGCCGAGGGCTACACCTGGCTAGCAGCAGCCCACTAGCGTCCTTAACTGGCGGCGGCACCCACCCCAACGCAATTGCGCAGGGGGGAGTGCCGCCGTCGTACTTTAAAAACAGGCTTACATGACGCCGGCCATCAGCTTCTTGATGGGCTTCTGGGCCAGGAATAGCATGATGCCGAAGCCAATGGAGACCAGGCCCACCACCAGGAAGTACGGGGTCTCATTGGCGGGGTCGTACCAGCCTGCCAGAACGCCGGACATGGCCGTGCCCAGGGAAACCGAGAGGAAGAACAGCGCAACCATCTGGGTTTGGAAGGCTGCCGGGGCCAGCTTCGTGGCCAGGGAGAGGCCCACGGGGGAGAGCAGCAGCTCGGCGACCGTGAAGAGAAGCAGGATGAACACCATGGCCATCAGCGGCACGGAGGCCATGCCAGCGAACGGGATGAACGCCAGGTAGGCCAGGCCCATGACCACCAGGGACGCGGAGAATTTGACGGCGGTGCCGGGCTGACGGGAACCCCACTTGGTCCACAGGGCCGCAAAAACGCCGGCCAGGATGATGATGAAAATGGGGTTGATGGAGCTGACCCAGCTTGGCGGCATTTCCCAGCCGAACACCATGCGGTCCAGGCGTTTGTCGGCGTAGAGGGCCACCACGGTGAACTGCTGTTGGAACAATGACCAGAAGACGGCGCTGGCCAGGAACAGTGGCATAAAGGAGTACACGCGGCTGCGCTCAACAGTGGTCAGGGACTTGTTGGCCAGGATGACTGCGAAGTAGGCGATGGTTGCCAGGATGACGACTGTGACGATGACCCACTTGAGGTTCTCGGCAGTGATCAGCTTCAGGGCAACGGCCAGCACGATCAGGGCCACGGCGGCCGCGGCCAACAAACCGACCTTCAGGAAATCGGCCTTCGGCAGGGGGTTGGCAACGTTGTGGGCGGATTCGGGCAGGTTCTTGCGGGTCAGAGCGTACTGGGTCAAGCCCAGTGCCATGCCAACCGCGGCTGCGGCAAAGCCAATGTGGAAGCCGTAGTTGACCTGCAGCCAGCCGGTGGCCAGCGGGCCAATGAGCCCACCAATGTTGATGCCCATGTAGAAGATCGAGAAACCGGCGTCGCGGCGGTTGTCGTCCTTAGCGTACAAGGTGCCAACCAGTGAGGTGGCGTTCGCCTTCAAACCACCGGAGCCCACACCAATGAGGATCAGGCCGATGGTCAGGCCCACGGCGCCGGGCAGGATGGCCAGGGACAGGTGTCCGGCCATGATCAAGATGGCGCTGTAGAACAGGACGCGCTCGGATCCCATGAGGCGGTCGGCAACCCATGCACCAAGAATGGTGGACAGGTAAACGCCACCACCGTAGGCGCCAACAATGCCCAGCGCGGTACCTTCGTCAATGCCGAGACCACCCTGGGTCACGGAGTAGTACATGTAGTACGCCAGAATGCCTTGCATGCCGTAGAAGGAGAACCTCTCCCACAGCTCCACGCTGAAGAGGTTCAGCAGCATTTTTGGCTGTCCGAAGAAGGATGTATCGCGGGGTTTTTGGGGAGCCAGTGCCGGATCGGCGGGGCTGTTTTGTGAACTCACAAGTCTAATTTTGACACTAGTCTTGCGGAACGTCACATTTTAAGGTTTCATGCGCCGCTGGCGTGCCGGCCCTCCCCATCGCTCGCTGCGCTCGCGCGTGGCCCCTCGGGCAGTAGGCTTAAGCCGGATTTGTCTTTACTTGCAAGGAGAAAAACATGTCAGACATCATGAGCGTCACGGTTGCCGAGTTGGCTGCCGACGCAGTGATTTTGGATGTCCGCGAAGACTACGAGTGGGAAGCGGGCCACGTTGAGGGTGCGTTGCACATTCCGTTGGAGCAGTTGCCGGCCCGTTTGGAAGAGCTAGACCCGGACACCGACCTCAACGTCATCTGCCGCACGGGCGGCCGTTCGTTCCGGGCCACCAACTGGCTGACCGAAAACGGCTACAGTGCGTTTAACGTGATTGGTGGCATGGGTGCCTGGTTTGAATCGGACAAGCCCATGGTTTCCTCCAACGGTGAAACTCCCCGCGTCCTCTAAGCAACGCCCGCTTCAACGAACAGGTGCCCCATGACTTCCGTGCCAACAGACTCCGTGCTGCCCCTGACGTTCCTTGGGCCCGAGGGGACCTTCACCGAGTCGGCGTTGCTGAAGGTGCCGGGCGCGGCCGCCCTGGCGAGGATTCCCGCCAACACGGCCGCCGCCGCCCTGAACAAAGTACGCAACGGCGAGGCTTTTGCGGCCATGCTGCCCATTGAGAACTCCATTGAAGGCGGGGTTCCGGCAACCCTGGATGCCATCGCCAGCGGTGTTGAGCTGCGAATCATCCACGAGGTGGTGGTCCCCGTGAGTTTTGTGTTGGTGGCGTCAGCCGGAGTCACCCTGGCGGATGTCACGGCTGTGGGCACACACCCGCACGCATGGGCGCAAACCCGGGAATGGTTTGCCGAAAAACTGCCCCTCGCCAGCCATGTTCCGGCAAATTCGACGGCGGCCGCCGCCCACGAGCTCCTGGCAGGCACATCCGCCTTCCAGGCAGCCGTCTGTGCTCCCCTGGTGGCAGAGCAAACGGGTCTGAACATTCTTGCTGCAGGCATCGAGGACAACGTTGGTGCAGTGACCCGCTTTGTGCTGGTGGCCAAACCCGGTTCCCTGCCCGATCCCACGGGCGCGGACAAGACAACGCTGGCCATTCCCCTGCCGGATGACCATCCGGGTGCCTTGATGGCCATCCTTGAACAATTTGCCAGCCGCGGCGTGAACCTGAGCCGTATTGAGTCCAGGCCCACGGGGCAATACCTGGGTCACTACATTTTCAGCTTTGACTTGGAAGGCCACATCCGTGATGCGCGCGTGGCCGAGGCGCTACGCGGCCTGCACCGGGTTAACCCGGACATCCGCTTCCTGGGCTCCTACCCGCGGGCAGACGCACAGCCGCCGTTGATTCGTGCCTACAATTCCGATGCCGCGTTTGCCGAGGCCGCCACCTGGGTTGACTCGCTCCTGGCTTAGCCAGAGGTGGCCGGGACCTCACACGCCTCTGCGCCACAGGTCCTGAGGATATTGGCGCCCGAATATCTCTTTCGCTGCGGCATCGGCGAGCCTATGCTTTGGGGTATCTTCATGACCATTTGTCTGGAGAGGGAAAGAAAGTCCCAGCAGGGAAGAGGCGAGTCACCATGGATCCGCATGTAGGCAGGAGCAGCAGCCAAGAAGGCACCATCGTCAATCCGGGTGCCAAGGAAGTCCGCGACACATCTGTGGGCGACGAGAGCGACGACGCCAACGAGTTGCGCTTTGACGAAGAGCAACGCCTCATCAAGGAACAATCCCAGCGTCCGGAAACCGACTGACGCTGCTGCGCCACGAAGACTTTATGCGGGGTTGTTCGGGGCTGGAACGCGCACCAGCACGGCCTTGTGCTCCACGCTGACCTTCACGCACGTGGCGGGCCCTGACGGATCGCCGTCAATTTGGGTCTCAACCGGCATAACAGTGCGGATGGTCAGGTTCTTCGAGCGGTAAAAATCAATGACCGGCAGGCGGTTCTTGTGTTGTAGCACCACTTTGCCGGCCATCGCCAACCAGCCCAGAGCGCTGCGGGGGCTAATCACCACAACGTCCAGGACGCCGTCGTCAATCAGGGCGCCGGGAACAAAATCAATGCCACCGGGGAGCAGCCCGCAATTGGCAAACAGCACCGAACGGACCTTGCGTTGCTGGGCGGGTTCGTCATCCAACTCGATGCTGACTTTCTTGCGCGGCCCGGCCAAGTGCCGCAAGCCGGCCTCGCTATATGCCAGCCAGCCAACGTGTTCCTTCAGCTTGGAGTTGGTGTCATTCATGACGTCGGCGTCCATGCCCAGACCTGCGATGACCATGAATGAATGCTTGGCAACGGCGCCCGTGACGCTGTCCTCGATTTCCATGAGCCCGGCGTCAATGTGGCGCTGATGCCCAAACAAGGCGGTCTGGACGCTGCCGGCAATGTCCGTGACATCCAGGCTCAGGTTCCGTGCCAGCAAATTGCCGGTGCCGAGCGGGATGATGGCCAAGGGCACGTCGGTGTGCCGCAGGGTCTGCGCCACGGCGCGCACAGTCCCGTCGCCACCGCCCACAATGACCACATCGGCTTTGGCGTCGAGTGCGGCTGCGGCCATCGCGAAGCCTGGATCCTCGGCAGTGGTTTCAAAGAAGAGAGGGGCGGGCCAGCCAGCCTTGGAGACGGAGCGAGTAATGAGCGTCTTTGCATCATCGGCACCGTTTTTAGTGGGGTTGTAAATGAAAACCACTTGCTGCTTTGCCAGATGAATTTTGTGCGGTGAATCGGCCACGGCGCTGCGCGTATGCTTCTGGGCGAGCTTGCGCACACCCAGCCAGCTGATGGCAACGGCGAGCACAATAATGACCACAATAATGACTGCAAGAAGTTCAGTTGGCATGATTCACTAACCATAACCCGTCAAGTTGCATTGATTGGATAGGCTTAGGGCGTGATCGATGTACGAGACCTCAGCGAAAATCCCGAAAAATACCGTGCCAGCCAGCGTGCGCGCGGTGCCGAACCGTCAGTGGTGGACTCCATCATCGCCGCCGACGCCGCACGAAAGTCTGCGATCACCTCTTTTGAGGCTTTGCGTGCCGAACAAAATGCGTTTGGCAAGAAGGTGGCTGCGGCCAAGGGTGAACAAAAGCAGGCCCTGCTGGCAGACGTAAAGGAGCTCTCGGCAGCCGTGAAGGCAGCGTCCGCAGCAGCCGATGCCGCCAGTGCCGAGCAGGACACTCTGGTGCGCAGCATGGCCAATCTGGTCTCCGACGGCGTCCCGGAAGGCGGCGAGGACGATTACGTGGTGGTCAAGACCGTAGGCACGCCCCGCGAATTCCCCGACTTCACGCCCCGTGACCACCTGGAAATTGGTGAACTCATTGGCGCCATCGACATGGAGCGCGGCGCCAAGGTGTCCGGGTCACGCTTCTACTTCCTCAAGGGCGTTGGCGCCCGCCTGGAAATGGCCCTGCTGCAGATGGCCATGGACCAGGCCATCGAGGCCGGCTTCACACCCATGATCACCCCCACACTGGTCCTGCCCGAGACCATGGCCGGCACCGGCTTTGATGTGGAGCACGACGCCGAAATTTACCGCCTTGCCGAGGACAACCTGTACCTGGTGGGCACCTCCGAGGTGGCCCTGGCCGGCTACCACGGCAACGAGATCATCAACGTTGACGAACCCGTCCGCTACGCCGGCTGGTCCTCCTGCTACCGCCGCGAGGCCGGTTCGCATGGCAAGGACACCCGCGGCATCATCCGCGTGCACCAGTTCAACAAGGTGGAAATGTTTGTGTACACCACTGTTGAAAAGGCCGCCGAGGAGCACCAGCGCCTGCTGGCCTGGGAAGAGGAAATGCTGGCCAAGGTTGAGCTGCCCTACCGTGTCATCGACACCGCAGCGGGCGATCTTGGCGGTTCCGCAGCCCGCAAGTTCGACTGCGAAGCCTGGGTGCCCACCCAGGATGCGTACCGCGAACTGACCTCCACCTCCAACTGCACCACGTACCAGGCCCGCCGCCTGAACATTCGTGAGCGCCTGGTGGCTGACGACGGCGGCAAGGGCGGTACCCGCGCTGTTGCCACCCTGAACGGCACCCTGGCCACGACCCGCTGGATTGTGGCGATCCTGGAGCACCACCAGAACGCCGACGGTTCCGTCAACGTCCCGGTTGCCCTGCGCAAGTACATGGGCGGCCTGGAAGTGTTCCCCGTCCTGTAATTTCTTAGGCGTTTAGTGAACGCCGGGTAAATACACACACTGTGCACACAGCTGTGAGTATTTACCCGGCGTTCATGGTTTTAACAGCCAAAATATGTGGCAGTACCAGCCCAATCTGCTTGACTGGAGACATGACAATGACAGTAAATAATGTAATTTCCGGCATCGATGACCGGATAAATGAAACAACAAAGTACCTGGTGGCCCTGGATGTTGACGGGACGCTGGTTGACCACGACGGCATCATGACCGAGGGAGTCCGCACCGCAGCGCAGGCAGTGGTTGAGGCCGGCCACCACGTCATCATCGCCACGGGCCGTTCCCTGGGCGCGCTGCTTCCCATCGTGGAGGCCATCGGGCTGCGCAACGGCTACGGCGTGTGCTCCAACGGCGGTGTGACCATCCGGCTGGATCCGTCCCTGGCTGACGGCTACGAGATCATTGACAGGGTGACGTTCGATCCTGCCCCGGCGCTGACCGCTTTGCGCGATAGCATCCCGGGCGCCAAATTTGCCCTGGAAGACGCAGAAGGAAACTTCCTGTCCACCTCGCGTTTCCAGGACAACAGCTTTGGCATTGAAGCCCGCGGCGTGGATTTCCACCACCTGCTCGAAGCCCAGGCCGTGCGCGTTGTGGTCAACAGTGCCGAGGCCACCACGGCGGAGTTCGCCGACGCCATTGCGGCTGCCGGGCTGCACGGTGTCACCTACGCCATTGGCTGGAGCGCCTGGCTGGACATCGCCGCGGACGGCGTCAACAAGGCGTCGGCGCTGGAAATTCTGCGGGAGTCGCTGGGCATTGAGAACGCCCTGACCGTGGCCGTGGGGGATGGCTCCAATGACATTGAAATGCTCCGCTGGGCCAACCGCGGCGTGGCCATGGGGCAGGCCGAGGATGAGGTGAAGGCGGCCGCCGATGAGGTTACCGCTTCCGTGTACGACGACGGTGCTGCCGCGGTCCTGCGCAGTCTGGTCTGACCCGTGACTGGACAGTTGAGTGTGGTCCTGCCCACAGTCACCTGTTAAACAACTGGCCCGCAGAAAACGGCGAAAACACGAGTAAAATCGTGTTTTTTCGGCGTTTTCTGCGGGCCAGTTGTAAAAAGGAGCTTAGTGCTTGGTGTCCTCGTAGCGCTTGATGGAGGCTTCCAGCTCGGCTTCGGCGGCTGCGCGGTCGGCCCAGCCCTCAGCCTTGACCCACTTGCCGGGCTCCAGGTCCTTGTAACGGGTGAAGAAGTGCTCGATTTCCTTGACCAGGAATTCGTCAACATCGGACAGTTCCTGGATGTGGTCGAAGCGCTTGTCGTCAACAACACACAGAACCTTGGCGTCGCCGCCGCCGTCGTCGGTCATGTTGAATACGGCGATGGGGCGGGCATCGACAACAACGCCCGGGTGCAGATCAAAGTCCTGCAGCATGACGAGCGCGTCCAGGGGATCGCCGTCTTCGCCCAAGGTGTTGTCGAAGAACCCGTAGTGGGTGGGGTACTGCATCGAGGTGAACAGCACACGGTCCAAGCGGACGCGGCCGGTCTCGTGGTCAACTTCGTACTTGACGCGTGATCCGCGGGGGATCTCGATGGTGACATCGTGCTTCATCGTTAGGCTCCTCATGATGGGGGTGTGCGCGGCCTGACACGGCCGTGCAGAGAAATTCCGTCTAGTATGAGGATATAGGCGCTTTTTGCTGTGCCGAAACCCGCCCGCAACGTCTGGCGCGGAATGCAGACTTGACCCGCCCACTTTGCGCGCCGGGTCCACCAGCTTCGAAGGAAACACCTGCTCTATGGGACGCACGTCAAAAGTTGTGACGAGCGGCTTGCTCATCTGTGCCCTGGCCGCCGTCAGCGTTCCCGTTGGCCTGCACCTGGCTCCGGCGTTTCTGCCCAAGGATCCCGCCGCCGTGGCCGTAGTGCCGGCCGCCCAGCTGCCGCCCACCGCCATCGGCACCATCTCCGCCATTGCGCCCCTGAATGATTCGGCCCCGCTGCCGGATGCTGCCACTCTTGCCGCGGACTTGACCAAGGCGTTGACGTTCGACGGCGACGGTACCTTCGCCATGTATGTCACCGACGCCGCCACAGGCAAGGAGCTGTTTTCCCAAGATGGCCAGGCGGCCAGGACTCCGGCGTCGAATCTGAAGTTGCTGACAGCCGCGGCTGCGTTGCGAACGCTTGGCCCCGATACCCGCTTCAGCACCCAGGTGGTGGCCGGGGACGGCGCCAATCAGCTGGTTTTGCTGGCCGGCGGGGATGCCATGCTCGGTGCCGGTGACAGTTCAGCGGACGCCGTGATGGGTCATGCCGGGATTGCCACCTTGGCCAAGAAAACGGCCGCGGCGCTCGCAGCAGTCGGTGTCACGGGGCCCGTCACCCTCAGTATTGACGACACCTTGTTCACCGGCCCCGCGCTGAACCCCAAATGGGCCGACGGGGACGTTGACGCCGGGGAAATCGCCCCCATTTTTCCTATGGCATTGAATGCCGGACGCCTTGCCCCTGAGGTTTTGAGTGGCCCGCGCCCCCAGGATTCCGCTGTGGCTGTGGCGGAGGCTCTTGTAGCGGCCCTTGAAGATGTAGGCATTGCCACCACGGGGACGCTGTCCAGAAGCACGGCGCCGGTAGCGGCCGGCGGAGCGCCCGCAGGGGCGCCGGGCACGGTCCTGGCCTCGGTGGAATCGGCCACCGTGGCCCAGCAAACCCAGTATCTGCTGGCCGAGTCTGACAACTATGTTGCCGAAGTCGTGGGCCGCATGGTGGCTGTGAAACTTGGCCAGGAAGCCAGCAACGCAGGTGCCGTGGCTGCTGTTCACCAAGTGGTTGGCGAGCTGGGCCTGCCCTTGGACGGTGTTGTCACAACAGACAACTCCGGCCTGGCCACGGGAAACCTGATCAGCTCAGCCAAGCTGACCCAATTGTTGGCCTTGATGCTTGCCGACCCGGCATCGGACATTGGCCAGGCACTGCCCGGGCTGCCCATTGCTGGTCTCAGCGGATCCCTGAAGAACCGCTTTGTTCAGGCGCCCCAGCTGGCCGGTGCCGGTTTGGTGCGGGCCAAAACAGGTTCCTTGAATGTGGTCACGGCGTTGACCGGCTACGTGATCAACTCCCAGGGGCGCCTGCTGGCGTTTTGCATCATGGGCAATGGCCTCACCGGTGGGGCTGCAGCCGCCAGGCCAACTCTCGACGCCGCCGCCAGTGTATTGGCGCAAAGCTAAGACTCGCTAGTTGGCCAGAGCGCTTTTTAGCGCCGCACCTCGTTTGCTCACAAAGGTGCCAACTATGGCCGATTTCGCCGCAATGTCAGCCGCAGTCAAGGCATCACTGACTGGAATTGTGGCAGTGATGCTCGCCAAAAGTTCAGTGGCCGTGCCATTGGCCAACACCTGGGTGAAGAGCTCCCGATATGCGGTTTGATAGATCTTGTTGAAGACGGCCGAGGCCAGGAACCGGCTCTTGAGCGCGTTTCCGCCCTTGCCGCCGCCCATCGAGAGGGAATCGGACGGGCTCGCTGCGGCATTGTTGGTGAGCGCCAAATTCAAGTCCCAGGAGATGACTGAGAGCTTCTTGGTGGTCACGTCATAACTGAGGTAGTAGTTTTGTCCGGGGCCGGCCATGTCATCCGCGTTGGCTAGGAGGTTCTGGGTTGCTGCGTACTTGGCAAAGGATGCAACATCAAACCAGGTGGCGAGTTGCGCATCAAAGGTATCGCTGTCAGCGTCCTGCAACCATTTCAGGAACTTGATGGCAGGGGTGAAGTCCTGGGAGTCTTTCTTGTTCAGCTGCTTGAACTGGTCCTCGTAGTTCTTGGTCTCATCCCCTTGGTAGGTGAAGCTTGATTCGGAGTCGGCCTTGAAGAGGACGCTGCTGCCTCCGGCTACCTGGTTTGCGTACTCCTCGTCAGGGTTTTCCAACAGCAAGCGTGTCTGCGTTGGGGAGCCGTTCACCGAATACGTTGTGTAGGCGTAGCGCTGGGACGTTTGGCCCGTTGCAGCCGTCAGGGAGAGTGCCAGGGCTTCATTGATGACGGGGGAGCCGGGCCGCAGCGCCAGCTCGGTCAAACCCTGGTAGGTGGTGCCGGCAACAAACTTGTCGAAGCGAATCAGCAGCGGCAGGGAGGCTGGCTCGTCGGCAGAAATCTGCAGCGAATCGGCAAACGCCAAACCACCCACACCTCCGCCCGGTCGGCCGTACTGGCCGGCAGTAGGCTGGCCCATGCCGCCCTGCGGACCGCCGTTCTGGGCAGCGCCGTCCGGTATGGCACCGCCCTGGGGGCGGGTGTTGGCAGCGCCGTCCGGCCCGGCCTGCTGGCCGCCCAGGGCCCGCAGGGTGGAGTTGCCCTTCAACCTGACACCCACGTTCTGTAGGAGCGTTCCATCGATGGTGATGTCGGAGCTGATCCAGGTCTTGTCGGAGCCGGATTCATAGGCGGCGATCATGGTTTTGTAGTCGGCCTCCGCCCACGTGATATCCACTTGGTGAGGTGTGGCGGCGTCGAACAAGTCAGCCATGCCGCTGATGGCTGTTCCAACCGCCGCGCCTGCCGTCTTGGTTTGGGCGCACGCCGAGATTGTCAGGGTTATGCCGGCAAGGGACAAGGCCAGAACGTGCCGTCGGCTGGGTCCGGAAAATTGGTGGTCAGTCATGGTGGTCTCCGTTTCTTGGGTGTTTCAGCGGCGTCCGGGACCGCGTGCGGCCGTGTACTCGCCGGCCGTCACGGCGGCAAGCTTGGTGGCGCCCGTGATGGTTCCTGTGCCGAGCCCGGCCTTGACCTCAGCAGTTCCGCCCGTATAGCTGGTGTACTGCTCGCCGGCCTGGATGGCGGGGCTGGAGAACACCAGGGACGATGTTTGTTTGGTGGTGACGAAGGTGGCCACCACGGAGCCGGACGAATCCACCAGGTGCACCGCCACGCCTGCGGCCAGGGGTGAGTCAAAGGTCAGCTGGACCCCTGACTGGCTGGAGGATGCACTGGGCGTGACAGCCATTCCTGCACTGCCGGCCGCAGCCACTGTGCCCCCGGCGACGCTCAGCTCGCCGTTGACATCCAGTGCGCCGTTGCCGTCATTGGTGGGGCCGTTGACAACAACCGTTCCGCCGCTGATGGTGGCATTGCCGTTGGAATCCAGCCCGTCGCCCTCGGAATTGATGGTCAACGAACCGCCGGAGACATCCACTGAGTAGTCGCCCACCGCGCCCATGCCTCCGCCGCCCATGCCGCCACCGGTGTCGGCGCTTGCCGTGGACCCGCCCGCCGCATTCACGCCGTCGTCGTTTGCGGTGACATTGACGGTTCCGCCGGAGATGACAATGTGGGGCGCCTCCAGGCCTTCCTCGGACGTGGAGACGGTGGTGGTGCTGCCGCTGATGGTCAAGGTGGTGGCGGCCTTGACGCCGTCGTCACCTGCCGCGACGCCCAGTGTGCCCCCGGCCAGCAGAAGCCAGCCCCTGTCTGCGTCGGCGTCGTTGGTGGACTTGATGCCGTCCTCGCCTGCCGTGACGGCATATGTGCCATCGAGCAGGACTGTGTAGTCCTTGCCCTTGATGCCGTCATCCACTGCCTTGACTGTGACGTTGCCTGCTGCCAGCACCAGGCCGTCCTTGGAAACGATGCCGTCCTGGTAGTTGCCGTTGACTGAAAGTGTGCCGGATCCGGCAATGGTGAGGTCCGCCAGGGAGTACACAGCTGCGTTGGGCGCATCGGTGGCCGTGTTGGCGTAGCTTGCGCCGTCGTTGAGTGTGTTGCTGGTGCCGGCATCGAGGTACAGCAAGACCTCGTTGGCGCTTTGGATGTCCACTGCGGATCCCGTTGAACTGGTCACGGAGGCGTTGTCCAGGACAAGGCGCACCACGTCCTCTTCCCCTGCGGCGACCACCACTGCGCCATCACTGAGCTGCCCGGAAATTCGGTAGGTGCCGCCGGCCGTGATGGTCACGGTGCCGCCTGCTGCCACCACACTGTCGGCGTTCTCACCGGACGCCGTGCTGGCCCCATCGGTGAGGGTGATGGCGGTTTCCTTGGCCGCGTCCCACGTGAGGTCATCGGCGTCGAAGTGCGTGGCCGCGGCGATGCTGCTGGCCAATTCCGCTCCCGTGCCCGTGGGGACCGCGCTCGCGGCAATGGTGCTGCTGGAGGTGTTCGACGGCGTGGCGCTTGTTGTCTGTGCCGAGCAGCCGGCTACAGCCAGTGCCAGGGCGAGCGCTGCAACGGAGGTGGCGCGCTGTGTTTCGGAGAAAAATTTCATGATGTGGTCCTTGAGCTGTGGGTGGTTTGCGGCATGTTCGCCGCCAGTGTGCGGTGCCAGCGGTTGCCCGGCAGTTGTGGCATGAGGGTGGCCAGGCCGGTGGCGAATTTGGAGATGCGGGCGGGCCTGACCCCGTGGTGCCAGAGGTATTTGTCCAGCTGGCCAGGAGCGGAGCCTGACTTGGTCTCCACCACTACCGCATCGCTCATGATCAGGGGCGGCTTCCCCGGAAGCGACCAGGCCACGTCGAGATCAATGGTGGCCCTGCTGGTGGTTGCCGGCAGGAACAAGGTGATGCGCCCGTAAACCGTCTCCAGCACCGGGGCCAGGTTGACTGGCGGTCGCTGGCCGGCGCTCCGCAGGGTCTCGGCGATATACGCCGCACCCTCGGCCGTGATGATGGACCGGTGGGCTGGATCGTAGGGAATGCGTTCCTTGACAGTGGCGCTCCGTGAGCCTTCCGTCTTGACTTCAAGGAAGCTGACACCGCTGTCCAGGTAGCTGCGGGTGCGGATCTTGTAGCGCCGCCGCCGGCCGTGTGCCGCCAGAAAAAAGCTGTCCAGCCCGGGGGTGTCAAAGTACACGGAGTCGTAGGGGAAGATTTTTGTCCCGTCCGTGTCAAGGACGCGCATTTCGGCCCGAAATCCGTTGAATAGCTGCGTGAACTTTTCGGTGGGGACCAGGTACTTCCTGTCGATCCGGGTCTGGAGCGCTGCCGCGGCGTTGAGTTCCTCCAGCCCAATGGTGGGCAATTCACTTAGCCGCGCCTCGAGCGCCGTCGCAAATGCCTGGCTCATGCCGCACCCACCTGATCCATGTTCCGGCCCAAGGACTGCGGCAGCTGTTCCAGGAGCGGTCCCCGGGCTGCCTGCTTGCCTGTTGCGTGCACCTCAAAACGGACGTCAACTGTTGTCTTGTCATTGACCAGATCGAGGCACTGCACAATGACGGTGTGGACGGTGCCACCCAGCACCTCTTCCAGCCTGGCGTTTAGGGCCGCGGGGTCGGTGATGGCTTGGTCCAGGATGACACTTTGCTGGCGGTAGGCGGGCAGGACCTTGGGGTTGTCGCCAACAAACATGACCACCAGGATCAGGGCCATGAGCGAGAGTGAGAGCCACAGGGGCTCCACGCCGAGGCCGGCAATCAGGCCCAGAGCCAGGGCCGAAAAGTAGTACGCCACCTCGTGCTGGGACAGCTCAGTGGAGCGCAGCCGGATGATGGAGAGAACGCCGAAAAGGCCAAGCCCCAGGCCCACGCCGGCGGCGGAACTGGAGAGTGCTGTTGCCACTGCCAGCACCCCAACATTGATGCCCAGGTAGGAGACCACCAGGTCACGGCGCCTGTGCCTGCGCAGGTAGAGGGCAAAGGTGAGGATGGTAATGGCCGCCAGGTCTGCGGCGATGAAAAGCAAGGTGTTCATGAGTGTCTCCAAGGTCATTGGCTGCTGGCTTATGTTTCTAGACTTCCGCGTGAGCCTGTGCTGAATCTGTGCTGGCGGACAGCTTGTCTTGTGAATGGCCAGCACTTGTGGATGGGGCTCGTCCGCCCCGGAAGAGGAAGCGTTTTTGCACGGCGAAACTCAGCAGGAACAAAGCCATTTCGGTCAGCAATTTGGCCGGCAGGGAAGGCAGGCCGGCTTGTGTGAGCGTGAGGAGCAGCCCATAGTTGGCGGCAAGCAGCACCAGCACCAAGGCAAAATAGTGGGCAGCCGTTCGCCGCAGCGGTGCGGCGCGGCCCTCGGGAAATACCAGGTTGCGATTGACGGCGAAATTGACGCCCGAGCTGATGGCCCGTGCGCCCAGAACGGCCGCGATCAATGAACCGGTGACTGCCATGAGGACAAGAAACGCCGCCACATCCACCACAAATCCCGTGAGGGAGGACAGGGAGAACTTCAGCAGGGGTGCGTAGATGCGCATCGAATCCCGCACCGGACGGAAATGCGATGATTCGTTGTTTTGCAGGTAGATGGTCTCGATGGGAACGCTCGTGAAGCGGTAGCCCTGGGTGCGGGCGTCCAACAAGACGTTGAGTTCATACTCGTAGCGGCTGCCGCGCACCGATTGCAGCCAAGGGAGCAGCTGCCAGGGGTAGCCGCGCAGCCCTGTTTGGGTGTCTGTCAGCCAAGTGCCTGTGGCCAGGGCAAAGAAGAGCCGGGTGGCCCCGTTGCCAAAGCTGCTGCGCAGGGGAACTTGCCCGGTGAAGTGCCTTTCACCCAGCACCATGGTGGTGCCGCCGCGAACCTGAGCAGCAACTCTGAGAATGTCCTGCACGCAATGCTGGCCGTCACTGTCGGCACAGACAACGTCATGGCCGGGGTGGTTGGCGGCAATGAAGTTGAAGCCGGTTTTTAGTGCTTGTCCCTTGCCGTGGTTGTTTTGGTAGCCAATCACTGTGGCGCCCAGAGTCGTGGCCTGCTGGAAGATTGGCGCAAACGCAGCTCCGCTGCCGTCATTGACCACAACAATGCCCAGCGACGGTTCGGTTGCCTTGAGTGCCCCGATCAGCTGGGGCAGTTTTTTATCGGGTTCAAAGGCTGGAATCAAGATGATCATGGCGGGCGTTACCTGGCCACGTAGAGGATGTCGGAGGTGCCACGCTCTTGATTCTTGCCCAGGGGGTTGTTCACCAGGGCGCCGTTGAAGTACATGGTCGACGAGCCCCCGCCGTCAATGTTGTAGGCGGTGGTGGCGCCCAAATCCAGTATGATCTGGGCCAGGGAAGTCATGGTGACACCTGTGCTGTACCCGGTGGAGCGGCCATCCACCACAACAAAAACCAGCTGGTTCGGTCCAATGACGCCCACAGCGGTGCGGGGTTGGAGCCCCTGGATGGAGTGGTTGCCAAAGTTGGTGTCCACCTCCACGCTGTCAATGCCCGCCTTGATGGCGCCGTTCTCCAGCAGCGGCGGACCAAAGGAGAGCGTGTTCCAGACCCCGTTGGCGATCAGCTCATCAGCGCTGGTGCTGGTTTCTTTGTAAACCTTCACGGTGCCGTCGCGGTAGAAGGCCAAGCCCGTGCGGGCGCCCTTGTCACGGTAGGCCACACCGTTGCGGATCACTATCCCGGTGTCCCGGAAACCGTAGTAGTCACCGTTGACGGCGAACACGGCGTCCTTGCCTTGGGCGATGGCTGAGGTGGTTTCGGTGATGTTCTCCCCGAAACGGTTTTGCGCGAAGGCTGATTTCAGCGCTGTGGCGTCAGTCAAGTCAACCCGGGCCACAAAGTAATTCAGTGTGGAATCAGCGCTGCCAGTTGTCACCGCCTTGATGGAGATGCTGGCCTCGGCAGAGGTAAAACTGTTGGCCTCCACCACGCCGGCGGCCGCCGTGCTGCCGGCGCTGTCCGACGCCGATGCGCTGGCCTCATAGGCTGCAACGTCATCGATCTCAACGTGTTCCACCACAAAGCGGTCCAGGGCCCAGGCCGTGGCGCCGCCGGCGGAGAGGACCATGGCCAAGGCGCCGCCCAGCACAACCCTTCTGCTGGGTTTTAGTTTGGTGCTGGTGTCAGGGGAAGCGCTTTGCTGGTCTTGGGGAGGGAGTGAAGTAGTCATACTTCTTTTTTAGTGAGCCACCCTGTGCCGTTTGCTTTTCCACCTTGTGCTGATCCTGTGAGACTTTTTGCCTGGCTGGAGAGCTTAGCCGGAGACGGTGGGCAGCTTGAGCGTGAAGCAGGTCTTGCCGGGGACGCTGGTGACCTCCACGGTGCCGCCATTGGCCTCCACGAGTGCCTCCACAATGGCCAGGCCCAGGCCCGAACTGTTGCTGCCGCCGCCGCCACTGCTTCGGGCCGAATCGGCCCTGCTGAAGCGGGTGAAAATATGTTCCAGGAACTCCTCGGGAATGCCGTCTCCGTTGTCTTCAATGCGCAGCTGGGCCATGCCATTGACGGCCGCGAGGCCAATGCGAATTTGGGTGCCGGCCGCCGTGTGTTTGGCGGCGTTGGAGAGCAGGTTGATCAACACTTGGCGCACCTCGGTCTCCACGGCATGCACCAGAACGGGTTCCTGGGGCAGCGACAGTGACCATTTGTGGTCCTGTGCTGCGATCTTGCTGTCTTGTGTGGTTTCCATGAGTAGATCGGTCAGGTCGACTGCTGCGGGTTCCCCGCGCTGCCCCTCATCCAGCCTGGCCAGGAGGAGCAGATCCTCCACCAGGGCGGACATGCGCCTGGATTCGCTGTCCACCCGGCGCAGGGCGGAGGTGCCGGAGGGACTTAGCTGCTCGCTCAGCAGCACCAGTTCCGTGTAGCCGCGGATGGAGGTCAGCGGTGTGCGCAGCTCGTGGCTTGCGTCGGCCACAAACTGGCGGACCTTCATCTCACTGGCGTGCCGTGCGGCGAACGCCCGGGTCAGGTGGTCGAGCATGTTGTTGAAGGCCACCCCCACGTCACCCACTTCTGTTCCCGGCTCGGCGGCCATGGGTGGGATGCGCACGTGAATGGCGGCCTCGCCGGAATCCAAGGGCAGGCTCGCCACTGTGGTTGCCACCGCGCTGAGCTCATCCAGGGGGCGCAATGACCGCCTGACAATGATGGTGCCCACCAGCCCAATAATGCCCAGGCCAACCACTGAGACACTGCTGGTGACCAGGTTCAGGGACTCAAGGGTTGAATCACGGTCGGTGGTGGACAAACCCGTGACAAGTTTCTCGCCCGCCGGCGTTGACGACGTGGACGCCTGCAGCCGGTAGGTGCCGCTGGAGAGGGTCATTTCAGTGGCCTCCCCGGAGGCTGGTACCTGATTGATCTGCTGCAAATCATTTGCCGTCAACGCAGCCGCGGTGCCGTCAGTTTGCACCACAGCGGAGGACTTTGCGGTGTCCTGGACGAACAAGGCAATCAGGGTGCCTGGGCGTTGCCCCCGGGTATCCAGCGGATTGGGCTGGTCACCAAAGTCCAGGGTCGGGTCGCTGGGGGTGCTTGAACTGTCCGGCGGGGGGCCCTTGGGGCCAAAGGCGCGTGAGGCGGCCTGGTGCAGCCCGTTGTCGATCTGTTCCGTGAGGTAACTGTTCATGGCCAGGTGGCTCACTATCCCCACGGTGGCGCAGATGGCCGCCAGCAGGGCCAACATGGCCAGGATGAGTTTTGTGCGCAGCCTGTGGGTCCGCCGGCGCAGCGGCCGGCCGGTGGCTGGCGGCACACTTTCCGGCATCCGCGTCATGAACTGGCCGGCTTGAGGACGTACCCCACGCCGCGGACAGTGTGGATCATGGGTGAGCGTCCGGCGTCGATCTTCTTGCGCAGGTAGGAAATGTACAGTTCAACAATGTTGGCCTGTCCGCCAAAGTCGTAGTGCCACACCTGGTCAAGGATCTGGGGCTTGCTGACCACCCGGCGGGCGTTTTCCATGAGATACCGCAGCAGTTCCCACTGGGTTGCTGTCAGCTCAATGTCAGTGCCGCCGCGGGTCACCTCGCGGGTGTCAAAGTTCAACACCAGGTCGCCAACCACCAGCTCCACGTTGTCGCTGGAGGCAATGCCGGAACGTTGCACCAGGCGGTGCAGGCGCAGCATGAGCTCCTCCATGCTGAAGGGCTTGGTCACGTAGTCGTCACCGCCAGCCGCCAAACCGGAAATCCTGTCCTGAACGGCGTCGCGGGCCGTCAGGAACAGCGCGGGGATGTGCGGGGAGAATTCCCGAATCTTCCCCAACGCCTCAATGCCGTCCATGCCGGGCATCATGACATCGAGCACCAGCACATCGGGCCGGAAAGTCCTTGCTGTTCGCACCGCCTCAGCGCCGTCGCTGGCCGTTGCGACGTCCCAGCCGGCCATGCGCAATCCCATGCTGATCAACTCCGTCAGGCTGGCCTCGTCATCAACCACCAACGCACGGATGGGGCTGCCGTCGGGGTGAGCCAGCGGCGGAAGATCTGTGAAGGTGTTCCGCGGAGTCTCAGTCATGGATCCATGTCTCTCGTGAAGGCGGGCTGGCAAGCGGCCCGCGGCTGTTGGTTCCTACAATAATTGCCAGGCACTCAAAAAAGATGTGGGAAGCAATCCCCTTGTTTCAAGTGTGGCGGAAGATTCTAAGCTGTTTCTAGCCCTATCCTGTGCCGCAGCTGTGAGCCAGCGGCAAGCTGCCAGCGATCTGTGATCTGATGGTCTTCATGAGCCAGCACAGCAATGCCGCAGCCACAACACCCCCGTCCCCCAGCATGGTCAATTGGGAGCTTGCCGCCAAGACGGCAGCAAATTTGGCTCCTGCCGGGCCAGCGCTCAAGGGCTCGGAAATTTCCGCCGCCGTGGACAATCTGCGTCTCATGGCCCAGCGCTCGGTGCCTCACGTCCACGAGATCAGCCGCCTCGAAGCTGCCCGGGACCTGAGCGATTCCGAGGTCCTGGTGGTGGACAGGGCGTCGTGGGCCAAGGCAAACACACAAAGCTTTGCCGTCATGATGGACCCCGTACTGCGCGCCCTGGCGGCCAAACAGGCCCTCACGGCACAGGAAACCGGTGAACGGGCCGCTTCCGGAGGGCCGTCGGCCGCTTTCGGCGCCACAGTCACGGGGGCCCAGCTGGGCGGGGCGCTGGCGTTTCTCTCCAGCAAGGTTTTGGGCCAATATGATCCGTTTTCCGCCCTGGCACCAGCCACGGATGGGCGCCAACAGGCTGCCGGGGGCCGCCTGTTGCTGGTTGCCCCCAACATCATCACGGTTGAGCGTGAACTGAAAGTTGACCCCGCCGATTTCCGGCTCTGGGTCTGCCTGCATGAACAAACCCACCGGGTGCAATTCGCTGCGGCCCCCTGGCTGCGGCACCACATGATGGGGGAGATCGAAAAGCTGGGCACCCTGTTGGTGGGCGACTCGGACAACTTTGGCGAACGCCTGCTGCAGGCAACCAAGCAGCTGGGCAACAAGACCGGCCAGTCCGGGAAAACTGCCAAGGACGCGGCGGAGGGCCCCAGCCGTGGCGGCATGCTCGACCTGCTCCAAAACCCGGACCAAAAAGCGGCACTGTCCCACCTGACAGCCGTCATGAGCCTGCTTGAGGGCCACGCCAATGTGGTCATGGACGGTGTGGACCAGCGCATTGTCCCCACCGTGCGCACCATCCGCCAACGCTTCAACAGCAGGGGCAAGGACCGCGGGGTCATTGAAAAGTTCATCCGGAACCTCCTGGGCTTGGACGCAAAAATGCGCCAATACAGCGATGGCGCAAAATTTGTCCGGGACGTGGTGGCAGTGGTGGGCATGGACGGCTTCAATAATGTCTGGACGCAGGAGCAAAACCTGCCCACGGAAGCGGAAATTCACAACGCACGCCTTTGGGTTGAACGGATGGGACTCTAAATGGAACCGGCAACTACGCAGCCGCAATACAAGGCCCGCCGACGCCTCGATCCCACAGTGGGCAAGGCGCGGGCCATGGTGGGTGAACTTTTGGGCCTCAAAACCACTGGCAAGAACCTTCTGGTGGAGAACCCGCCGCTGATCCTTGTGGGGTGCAGCGGCGGTCCCGACTCCCTGGCCCTGGCCGCTGTTTGCGCGTTCTTCGCCAAACGTGGCGAGGTCAGGGTGGGTGCTGTGGTGGTTGACCACCAGATGCAGGAAGGCAGCGCAGACGTTGCCCAGGCCACCGCGGAGACGTTGCGGGCCCTTGGCTTGGACCCTGTTGTGGTGCGGACGGTTGAACTCAACCACAGCGGCACGGGGCCCGAAGCCGCCGCCCGCGCCGCCCGCTTCGAGGCCCTGGAGGCGGCGGCTGTGGAACTTGGCGCCCAAAACGTCCTGCTGGGCCATACCTTGGATGACCAAGCGGAGTCGGTGCTGCTTGGCCTGGCCCGGGGCTCGGGAACACGGTCCCTCGCCGGTATGCGTGAACGCCGCGGCATCTATCTGCGCCCCTTCCTTGGGCTGCGCAGGGATGAGATTTTGGCCATATGTGAGGCCCTGGATCTCACCCCCTGGCACGACCCCGCCAACCAGGACCCTGCTTATTTGCGGGTGCGCGTCAGGCGAAACGTCATTCCGTATCTCAGCGCAGAGCTTGGCCCGGGAATCGCCGAATCCTTGGCGCGCTCGGCCAACATTCTGGGCCACGACGCCGACTTCTTGGATGAGCTGGCAGCAGCCGAATACAGCAAATTGGCGCTCCGCCGGCAGGCAAACACGGCGCCAAACGGGGGAGAAGACAGCCCCGCGGCAGAGATCGAACTGGCGGAGGACGCGCTGCGGGGATTGGCTCCGGCCCTGAGGATGCGCGTGTTGGCGCTGGCCGTCGTCGAACTTGGGGCAGTGCAGCCAAGCCTTGAACGCCTGGGTGCCGCCGAACACCTGCTGGCGCGAAAAGGGTCCGCGGGACCTGTGCAGCTTGCCGGAAAAGTGAGCGCGTGGCGGATCTCGCGCAATCAGAGCGTTCCCCACGACGGCCCCGGCTATGGGAAGCTTGTTCTTAGACGCAGCAACTAGGCGCCCGACAGTTCCAAGACCAGTACCACGACCTTCACAATCAGGAGCCCTGGGTGGATTCACAAGACGTCCAAGCCGATCTTAAGCATGTTCTTTATACCAAGGAACAAATCCAAACGCGTGTAGCCGAACTGGCCGCGCAGATTGATGCAGACTACCAGGGCCGCGATGTCCTCCTTGTCGGTGTGCTCAAGGGTGCTGTCATGATCATGGCTGACCTTTCCCGTGCGCTGCACAGCCACGTCACCATGGACTGGATGGCAGTGTCCTCCTACGGTTCCGGCACCCAGTCATCGGGCGTTGTGCGGATCCTGAAGGACCTCGAAACCGACCTCATGGGCAAGCACGTGCTGATCGTTGAGGACATCATCGACTCGGGCCTGACCCTGTCCTGGCTGCGCGCCAACCTGATGTCCCGCGGCCCGGCCTCGGTGGAAATCTGCACCCTGCTGCGCAAGCCCGCAGCGGCCAAGGTTGAAATCGACGTCAAATACGTTGGCTACGAGATCCCCAACGAATTCGTTGTGGGCTACGGCCTGGACTTCGCCGAACGGTACCGTAACCTGGACTTCATCGGCACCCTGGCGCCGCACGTTTACGAGTAAAACGCGCCCCACTGATTTCTGCCGCCGTTCCCGCTTTTTGCCACCGATATACCGGCGGCAAAAAGCGGGAACGGCGGCATTTTTCATTTGGGCGGGCGCGCCGGGTCAGGCCGCCGCGTCATTTTGGCTGAAATCTTTATGCCCTCAGGGAACTAAATGCCATTCCCGCGCGTGTAGCAATGCGAACGGTGTAAAGCTATTACTTGGGGATGTGTCGGCGCACCCCATCAAGGTATGAATTGGTTGAGCGGGAGGGACGAGGCGTAGCCTCGAACACATGAAAGTCAAGAAACTCTTCAAAGGTCCGTTTGTTTGGATCATTGTGGTGGTCGTGCTCATCGGAGCGGGCCTTCTCACGTTGACCGGTACGGGAACCAGCCGCATCGGCACTTCCGAGGGCCTGAACCTGCTCTCAACTGACAAGGTTGCCTCGGCCAAGGTGTTTGGCTCCGAGGGCCGTGTGGACATGATCCTCAAGGACGACTACACAACGGCCGACGGCCAAAAAGCCGGCAAGAACGTCCAGTTCTACTACGGCAGCTACCGAGCAACCACCATGGTGGATGCCATCGACGACGCCAATCTGGGCAAGTTTGATGACCAGCCGGCGTCGAATAACTTCTGGTCAAGCATGCTTTCCCTGCTGATTCCATTTGTCCTCATTGGCCTCATCTTCTGGTTCTTGTTCTCCCGCATGCAGGGCGGCGGCTCCAAGGTCATGCAATTTGGCAAGTCCAAGGCCAAACTGCTCACCAAGGACCACCCGCAGGTCACCTTCAGCGACGTTGCCGGAGCCGACGAAGCCGTGGAGGAACTCCACGAAATCAAGGATTTCCTGCAGAACCCCGCCAAATTCACTGCCGTGGGCGCCAAGATCCCCAAGGGCGTGCTGCTGTACGGCCCTCCCGGAACCGGCAAGACCCTGCTGGCCCGTGCCGTCGCCGGCGAGGCTGGCGTGCCGTTCTACTCCATCTCCGGTTCTGACTTTGTGGAAATGTTTGTGGGCGTGGGTGCCTCTCGTGTCCGCGACCTGTTCGAGCAGGCGAAGGCGAACTCCCCGGCCATCATTTTTGTTGACGAGATCGACGCCGTTGGCCGTCACCGTGGTGCCGGCATTGGCGGCGGCAACGACGAACGCGAGCAGACCCTCAACCAGCTGCTCGTGGAAATGGACGGCTTTGACGTCAAAACCAACGTCATCCTGATCGCCGCCACCAACCGGCCCGACGTCCTGGACCCCGCCCTGCTGCGTCCGGGTCGTTTTGACCGCCAGATTCCCGTGGAAGCCCCGGACCGCCTGGGCCGTGAGCAGATCCTGAGGGTGCACTCCAAGGGAAAGCCCATGGCGCCCGGCGTTGACCTGAACGCCGTCGCCAAGAAGACGCCCGGATACACCGGTGCTGACCTGGCCAACGTTCTCAACGAGGCAGCCCTGCTGACTGCCCGCTCCAACGCGCAACTCATTGATGACCGTGCCTTGGATGAGTCCATTGACCGCGTCATGGCCGGCCCGCAGAAGCGCACCCGCGTCATGAAGGAACTGGAACGCAAAATCACCGCGTACCACGAAGGTGGCCACGCACTGGTTGCGGCGGCCATGCACAACACGGCGCCGGTCACCAAGATCACCATCCTGCCCCGCGGCCGCGCCCTGGGCTACACCATGGTGGTGCCCGAGGATGACAAGTACTCCATCACCCGCAACGAGTTGCTGGACCAGATGGCGTACGCCATGGGTGGCCGCGTCGCCGAGGAAATCGTGTTCCACGATCCTTCCACGGGCGCCTCGAATGACATTGAAAAGGCCACCGGTACCGCCCGTGCCATGGTGACCCAATACGGCATGAGCGAGCGCATCGGCGCAGTGAAGCTCGGTGCCGCAGGGGGCGAGCCGTTCCTTGGCGCCAGCGCCGGGCACGACCGCGACTACTCCGAAGCCGTTGCCTCAATGGTTGATGAGGAAATTCGCAAGCTCATTGATCAGGCCCATGACGATGCCTATGAGGCCTTGATCATGAACCGTGACGTGCTGGACCGCTTGGCCCTTGAGCTGCTGGAACGCGAGACCTTGAATCAGGCCGAGATTGCCGAGATCTTCACGGATCTGCGCAAACCCGCCCCGCGTCAGGTCTGGCTGTCCAAGGAAACCCGTCCGGTCTCCACGCTGCCCCCCGTCACCACCGACAAGGAGCGCCGCGAGGCCCTAGCCGCAGGAGAAGCGGCTCCGGAGAGTGTATCCCCACAGGACCAACTCGCCAGCGCCCACCTTGACGGTGCAATCGACGCCCCGAAGGCAACCCCGGGCATCGATCTGGGCAAGGGAGAGACACCCCTGCTGCCGGAGCAGCCGTAATCGGCGATAGGATCACATCCGTGACTGATTACGACGACGATGTAGATTCCACGCAGGGCGGTTCCTCTGGCGCCGCCCTTGCGGGGGACAATAACCCGGTGGATTTGCCGCGCATTGAGGCTGCTGTCCGTGAAATCCTGCTGGCCATTGGGGAAGACCCTGAGCGCAGCGGCCTGATTGACACCCCCAAACGCGTGGCCAAGGCGTATGCAGAAGTGTTCTCCGGGCTCCACGGCGACGCCGCCGAGATCCTGGGCACCACCTTTGACATTGCGCACCAGGAAATGGTGCTGGTGAAAGACATCCCGTTCTATTCCACCTGTGAACACCACCTGGTGCCGTTCCACGGCAGCGCCCACGTGGGCTACATCCCGGGCGACGATGGCCGCGTGACGGGCCTGAGCAAGCTGGCCCGGCTGGTTGACATATACGCCAAACGGCCGCAGGTTCAGGAACGCCTCACCACCCAAATTGCCGACGCACTGGTTGAACACCTCAAACCACGCGGCGCCATAGTGGTCATCGAGTGTGAACACATGTGCATGTCCATGCGTGGCGTGCGTAAACCAGGAGCCAAGACAGTCACCAGTGCTGTCCGCGGTTCGCTTCACGAGCCCGCAACCCGGGCCGAAGCCATGAGCCTGATTCTCGGAAGGTAACACCCACACCATGGATTCCCTCGCAGCCGGGCCCGGAACGGGCCCTGCCACATCCCCCCTGCCCGTCCTCCGGGCCCGCAAATCGGTGGCGAGCTTTGCCGCCTTGCCCAAGGACCGCGCGGTGGTCATGGGGATCTTGAATTGCACCCCCGACTCCTTCAGCGACGGCGGGGAGTACAACTCCACCGAGACTGCCATTGCCCACGGGTTGCGGATGTTCTACGGCGGTGCCGACATCATCGACGTCGGCGGCGAGTCCACCCGCCCGGGTGCCCAGGACGTTGCTGAGCTTGAGGAGCAGCGCCGGATCCTGCCCGTTATTTCAACACTGGCCAAGGCCGGCGCCCTAGTGAGTGTTGACACCCGCCACGCCGCCACGGCTGCCCTGGCCTTGGACGCCGGCGCCGGGCTAATCAATGACGTGTCCGGCTCGCATGTTCACCCGGACATGATCGCCCTGATTGCCGAGCGCCAGGTGCCCTATGTCTTGATGCACAGCCGCGGGGATTCACGCTCCATGGACTCGTTGACCCAGTATGCAGATGTTGTTGCCGAGGTGGTGGCGGAACTGGGCGCTGTCCGCGAAAAGTTCTACGCCGCGGGCGTCACGCCCGAGAACATCATCCTTGATCCGGGCATCGGCTTCTCCAAGACGGCCGAACAAAACTGGGAGTTGCTGGCCAATCTGGACGTTGTTGCCGGCATGGGCAACAAGGTCCTGTTGGGCACCTCCCGCAAGCGTTTCCTTGGCTCGCTGTTGACCAGTGCCGGCAAGGCTGCTGCGCCGAAGGAGCGTGACGACGCCACATCCGCCACCACCGCCCTGGCCGCGGCTCAGGGTGTTTGGGGTGTTCGCGTGCACGACGTCGGCGCAAGCCTTGACGCTGCCAAGGTCGCCGCGCGGCTTATGGCTGGCAAGCGCAGCCGGGCAGCACGGTTGGAAGCTGCGCAGCTTACGGATGCGGGTTTGCAGTGAACCGCTCCGACACCATCACCCTGACAAGCGTCACAGCCATCGGCTACCACGGCGTGTTTGAGCATGAAAAACGCGACGGCCAGCCGTTCATCACCGATGTGGTGCTGCACATGGACGTCTCAGCAGCAGCGGCAACGGATGACCTGGCCAAGACCGCCGACTACGGTGCAGTGGCGGAGACCATCGTAGCCATGGTCACCGGCGAAGCCTTTGACTTGATCGAGACGCTCAGCGTTCGGACAGCGGAGAAGATCCTGGCCGACTTCACGCAAGTTGACGCCGTCGAAGTGACAATCCACAAGCCAAAGGCCCCCATCCAGGTGCCCTTTGGGGATGTCAGCATCACAGTTTTCCGCAGCCGCCAACAGCTCCAAGCCGCCAACGAGGGCCGGGCATGAGTAGCCCCCGTCCGCTGACGCGGGCCATCTTGGCGCTGGGGAGCAACCTGGGTGAGCGGGCAGGAACACTGCAGAGCGCCGTCGGGGATCTGGTGGACCGCCCCGAAATGCGGCTGCACAACGTCTCACCCGTGGTGACCACTCAGGCGGTTGGCGGGCCCGCGGGGCAACCGGACTTCCTGAACATGGTCATAGCCGTTGACACCACCCTGGAGCCGTACGAATTGTTGGCCCACTGCCAGGCCGTGGAACTGGCCCATCACCGGACCCGTGAGGTGCGGTGGGGGGCCCGGACCCTGGATGTGGACATCATTCTCTACGGCGATCAAACCAGCGATGACCCCGTCCTGACGCTGCCGCATCCCCGCGCGGCCGGGCGGGCCTTTGTGCTGTATCCGTGGTCGCTCATGGATCCCACGGCAACCTTAGCCGGGCAATCGGTGGCGCAGCTGGCAGCGGACGCCCCGGACATGGCAGGCATTGCCCATGTTCTCCACACGCCCGTGGCACAAGAATCCTAGGCAGCGCCGGCGGCACCCGAGGCTGCGCTGCCAAGAATAGGCGGACGCAGCAAGTCCAAACGGGCAAAAAACCAGTACGGTTAAATGAGTAGTTCCAACGCGAATCGGTGAGGCAACCATGAGAAGCACAATGCGGACCATCAGGCCTGCATGGCTAGTGGCCATCAGCATTGTCCTGGCAGTCCTAGGTTTCGTGGCCACGGAACTCACCTCCCGAGCCAGCCTGTCCCTGCCGGTCCTGCCGCTGAGCTCACTCATCACCATGGGACTGATTGTGATTGTCTGTTTGATCCTCGGCCTGAAGGTGCGCCGCTGGCGTGACGGCAACAGGGAGAAGGCCCTTGACCCGCTCATGGCCGCCCGGACGGTGGTGCTGGCACAGGCCTGCGCCTACGCCGGAGCCGTGCTGTTCGGCTGGCACACGGGAATTTTGATGGACCAGCTGCCCACCATCTCCATGCGCATTGACCTTGGCGTGATTTGGCAAATGGTTGCCCTCATGGCCGGGGCCCTGGTGATGGTGGTCATTGGCGTGATTGTGGAGCGTTTTTGCAAGTTGCCGCCTGAAGACACCGAACCACCAGTGAAGCCGCGCACCAAGCGTGAAGGCCGCGGGGAGGAAGAATTTGCCTAAGAAACACACCAGCGCCATTGACCCGGCGGGCGTGGAATTCCTGCGCGTTTCCGAGAAACTTGTCACAGCCAGGTTCATTGAGCGCGGAATCGTTGGCCTGATCATGCTGGCCCTGACCTCGGTGCCACTAGTACTGCGGCTGACGGGCGTGTGGGGCGGGTATCCGGCCTGGTTGGCGTGGGGCCTGCCAGCAGTGGTGGCCATTTCCATGGTTTGGGAAATGTTCCTGATCCCGCGCCAGGTGCGCGCCATTGGCTACGCCGAACGCAACGAGGACCTGCTGATCCGCAGCGGTATCATGTTCCATCGCGTCATGGTGGTCCCCTACGGCCGCATGCAATACGTGGATGTCACCATGGGGCCGTTGGAACGCATGCTTGGCCTGAGCACCATCCACCTCCACACAGCCTCCCCGGGCACCAACGCCCTCATCAATGGCCTGCCAGCGGGCGAGGCTGCACGGTTGCGGGAACAGCTTTCTGCCCGCGGTGAGGCGAAACTGGCCGGCTTGTGAGCGATCAACTTGTGAGCGAGCAGCCCTTCACCACCGATGACCCCGAATCGTGGCACCGGGTGCACCCTGTGTCGCCTCTGGTGCGCGGCTGGGTTGCCGTGGTGGCGGTGCTTTTCATCTTCGGGCGCAACTCGCTAGAGACCTTGTTTTCCAGCAGCCTTGGCAATTCGGAACGGGGTTCCGGAGGAGCGCCGGCGGTGTTCGTGCTCGCGGTGGTGGGCGCCGCCGTCGTCATTTTCGGGGTGAGCTTTTTCCTGCAATGGCGCTTCACCCGGTACCAGGTCACCGACGAGCACGTCCACATCAATTCCGGGGTGGTCTTCCGCCAGCAACGGCGTGCCCGGATTGACAGGGTCCAGGCCATCGATGTGGTGCAGCCGCTGGTGGCGCGGGCCTTCGGGCTGGCCGAGCTGAAGTTTGAAGTGGCCGACGGCGGGAAGTCGGCCATGAAGCTCTCCTTCCTCAAGCTGGCGGAGGCCAAGCGGCTGCGGGCTGCCATCCTTGCCCGGGCAGCGGGTGTGGTCATTGACCCGCAGGCGCCGACGCACATTCAGGAAGCGCCGGAAACTTTCATCCTGGCCCTGAAACCCGGCCGGATCATCGGGGCGGCAATATTCTCCAGTACAACGGTTTTTGCCCTCTTGGTGGTGGTGGCGAGCATCGTTGCGCTCGAATGGACTGGCAATCCGGGCGTTCTGGTCGCCGCCATCCCGATTGGCATTGGCATTGGCGCCCAGTATTGGAAAACCATCACGGGTGATTTCAACTTCCGGGTGGCTGTTTCCCCGGATGGGGTGCGGCTGCACTACGGCATGCTGGAAACCCGCGCGCAGACCATCCCGCCCGGCCGCGTGCAGGCGGTGGGCATCAGCCAGGGCCCCATCTGGCGGCCCTTCGGCTGGTACCGGGTGCACGTCAACGTGGCCGGCTACGGTTCGGACGTCAGCGAAGGCGGCTCCCGCACCGTCATGCTGCCGGCAGGAACCCTCGATGAGGTCATGGCCGTCCTGGCATTGGTGTTCTCCGACCCCGGGGTGGAGAACCCCTTCGAGGTGTTTGCCGCAGGACTGCGCGGTCCCGGCAACACCCAAGGGTTTGTGCACTCGCCACGGTCGGCACGGTGGATTGACCCCCTCGCTTGGCGGTACAACGCCTTCCGGGCCACCGAAACGGCGCTGCTGTGCCGCCACGGGCTCTTCTTCCGCAGGCTACAGGTTGTCCCGCACGAGCGCACCCAGTCCCTGGTCCTTGCGCAGGGACCGCTCATGGCCGCGCTCGGATTGGTGGACTTCGAACTCCACTCCACGGTTGGACCCATCCGGCCCGTGGTGCACCACATGGCCCTGGCCGCCGGCCGGCAGCTCTTTGATGAACAAGCCGCCCGCGCAGCCACGGCCCGGCGCATCCACAGCAGCGACCGGTGGCTGGCGCCGTCGTCCGTGCCGGGGGAAAATCCGTCCGAGGAAACGCCGGAACCCCAACAACAAACTATTTCCAAGGAGCAACAACGTGGCGATTAAGCCCGGCCGGCTAGGCATCGGAATCATTGGCGCCGGGAAAGTGGGGGCCGTCCTTGGCCATGCCCTGCGCGCGGCCGGGCATGCCGTGATTGGGGTGTCGGCCGTGTCCGAGGCCTCGAAGGAGCGTGCCGAACTGTTGCTGCCCGGTGTGCCCGTGCTGGAGATCCAGGACATTGTGGAGCGGGCCGAGCTGGTGCTGCTGGCTGTCCCGGATGATGCGCTGCCGGAGCTTGTCAGCGGCCTCGGCGCCATGGGTGCCTGGCAGGTGGGGCAGCTGGTGGCTCACACTTCCGGCCGCTTTGGCACCGGCGTCCTGGCGCCCGTCAAGGCTGCTGGCGGTATTGCGCTGGCGCTGCATCCGGCCATGACGTTTACTGGCATGACCCTGGATTTGGCGCGTCTGGGCGATTGCAGCTTCGGCGTGACGGCGGATCCTGCCATGTTGCCCATCGCCCAGGCCCTGGTGGTGGAGATGGGGGCCGAGCCGGTGGTCATTGCGGAGGCGGACAGGGTCCTGTACCACGCGGCGTTGGCGCACTCGGCAAACCACATGGTCACCCTGGTGGCGCAGGCCGCGCAAATTTTGGGCGACATTGGCGTGGCCGCCCCCAACCAGGTGCTGGGCCCGCTGCTGCGTGCCGCCTTGGAAAACGCACTGACCAGCGGGGAGTCGGCCCTGACGGGGCCCGTTGCCCGCGGCGACGTTGGCACAGTTGCCGCACATTCGGCGGCCCTGCGCGAGCACGCCCTGGACACCGCCGCAACTGACGTCCTGGACGCGTACCTGGCCATGTCCGCCGCCACGGCCGCCCGGGCGGCCAAGCGCCGTCTGCTCTCCGCTGAGGCGTATCTTGGTGTCCAGGCCGCGTTGAACTCCGACGACGGCGAATCCGGCACCCCCAGCTGAGACCCACCTCGATTTCGAAAGCGATCTTCATGAGCACCACTCTTATTACCTCCATTGCCGGGCTCAAGGCAGCCGCGGCGGAACTTTTGGCCCAGCGCACGGCCGGCAGGGGCGGCGCCCTGGGCCTGGTGCCCACCATGGGGGCGCTGCACTCCGGCCATGCGGAACTGGCCACAACGGCCGTGGCGGAAAACGACGTGGTGATAGCCACCGTGTTTGTGAATCCGCTGCAATTTGGCGATGCCACGGATTTGGCCAGGTACCCACGGACCACGCAGGCAGATCTTGAGTTGCTGGATCAGGCTGGCGTGGACTTCATGTTTGCGCCGTCGGTGGAGGAAATGTACCCCCACGGGGAGCCCCTCATCAGGGTGAGCGCCGGGGCCATGGGCGAATTGTATGAGGGCGCCTCGCGGCCCGGCCATTTTGACGGCGCCTTGACGGTGGTGGCCAAATTGCTGCACCTGGGCCTGCCGGATGCGGGATTGGCGGCGCCGGGCGCCAGCGGGCGCAGCACCTACAGGGCATACTTTGGTCAGAAGGACGCCCAGCAGTTGGCCCTGGTGCGCAAAATGGTCTCAGACTTGAACTTTCCCGTGGACATCGTGGGCGTGCCCACCGTGCGCAGCGCCGACGGGTTGGCTCTGTCCAGCCGGAACCGTTTCCTGTCGGATGAGGAGCGCGAATCAGCACTGGTCCTCTCCAGGGCCCTGCGGCTGCTGCAACAGCGTGCAGATGCGCACGAGCCGCTCGACATCGCCTCCGCACGGGACTTGGTGAAAAGCGCGCCGCGCGTGGAACTGGACTACCTGGAAGTGGTGGACCCTGTGACCCTGGCGGTGCGGGCGGAGAACTGTCAGGAGACCCCGTTCACCGACCGGGCGCTGGCGCTCATAGCGGCCAAGGTGGGTCCAGTCCGGCTGATAGACAACATCCCCCTGGGCTAACCGCAGCTTTCGCCTGCCGAACGTACAGTTGATGCCGATGTTCCAGTGCAACATCGGCATCAACTGTACGTTCGGCAGGCGATTCGTGCCGAGGTGGCTAGAGCCTGGCTGCCACTTCGGCCACTGTTGGGTATGCAGTTTGCGTGCCCTTCTTGGTGGCGGCCAAGGCCGCCGCCACGGAGGCGTACTGCGCCGCATCAACCAGGGTGTCGCCAGCAGCCAAGCGGGCAGCAACGCCGCCGGTGAAGGCGTCGCCGGCACCCGTGGTGTCCACGGCGTCAACAACTGTGGGCGCAATGCGAACCACGGGCTGGGCCGCGTTGGTGGAATCCAACACCACCGAGCCGCCGGCACCCAACGTCACCAGTACCTTGTGCAGGCCGCGGCCGGCAAACTTCGCCACCGCTCCTGCCCACTCGTCCACTGGGGCGTCCTGCGCCGGCATGGGGAAGCCATCCAGGAACTGCGATGCTTCATGGGCGTTGACCAGTAGGACGTCCGTCAAGCGCGCCAGCTCATCGGTGACCGGAGCGTAAGGCGAGAGGTTCAGCAGGACTGTTGCTCCGGCGTCGTGCCCGGCCTGGGCGGCGGCCTGCACGGTGTCCAAGGAGACCTCAAGGCACAGGCAGACCACACCTGCCCCGGAAAACAAGGCAGCCGACATATCGGCCGGGGAAAGGGTGCCGTTGGCGCCGGCATTGATGATGATGGAATTCTCGCCGCTGTCCTCCACCGAGATGACGGCAACGCCTGTGGGCTCGGCAACACGCCGAACATGACTGACGTCAACGCCGGCACCCGCGGTGGAAGCCACCAGCATGTCGCCATTGGGGTCCTGACCCACGGCGCCCAGCAGCATGACGTTGCCGCCCAGCTTGGCGGCGGAGACAGCCTGGTTGGCGCTCTTGCCGCCCGGGTTCACGGCAAAGCCGTTGCCGTGCAGGGTCTCGCCAGGGGAGGGGAGCCGTTCGCAGTAGATGGTCAGGTCGGCGTTGAGTGAACCGGCCACAACAATCCTGGAGGTGGTCATGCGGCCACCTCGGCATCAACGGGCTTGGGCACCAGCAGCGAGGCGGCGAATGCTGCGGCCGTGATGGCCAGCGCAACAACAACCACCGTCAGGTAGGAGCCGTGGCCGCCCAGTGAGGAAGTGGCCACCAGTACGGCCGGCAGGATCAGGAAGCTCAGGCCAGCACCCAGGTTGAATGCGCCGGCGTTCATGCCGGGCAGGAATCCGGGGTTACCTTCGGGGGAGAGCACCACGCCAAGACCGTTGAGCATAATGTTCACGGTACCGGCGTACATGATGCCGAGCAAGACGGTGCCAACGATCATCATGGGCAGGCTGTGCAAGCCAAGGAAGCCGATGATGGCCAGGGCCACAATGCTGCCCAGCAGGCCGATTCGCAGCATCTTGGTGTAGCCGATGACCGGGGCCAGGCGGCCCGTGATGGGGCCGAAGAGCCAGCCCAGCAGGGCGTACGGGGTCAGGATGAGCAGGCTCATCTGTGTTGCACCAATGCCAAATCCGGGGTCCGCGGCCTGGACAAAAGCCGGCACAATGCCGTTGATGACGGCGAAGATGCCCGTCATGGTCAGGGTGGTTGTCAGCAGGGGTGCCCAGGTGGAGCGCTGGCGCAGGTGCACCGTCTCAACCATGGGGTGCGAGGACACCTTTTCGACTTTCCAGAAGGCCATGAACGAGACCACGGAGACCAAGGCCAAGGCCAACGAGGTGACGAGCGGGACGGTGGTTACGCCGCCAATGAGCTTGCTAGCCTCATTCAGGGCTGTCAGCAGGGCGCCGACGGCCAGAACAATGAAGAACACGCCCAGCCAGTCCATCTTGGTACCCTCACCGGGCTTGGATTCCCCGGCCAGAACAGCAATCAAAACCACGGCAATCGCGGCGATGACCACCATGAGCCAGAAGATGCTGCGGAAGCCGAAGTGCTCGGCAAAGTAGCCGCCCACAAACGAGTCAATGCCGGCAATACCGCCGTTAACGGCCGTCACCAGGCCCATCAGGGCGCCGTACTTTTTGGGGTCCTTCACTGCGGAGCGCAGCATGATCAGGCACAACGGAACCGTGGGGCCGCTGACGCCCTGGATGATGCGGCCAATGAAGAGCCAGGTGATGTCCGGGGCCATGGCGGAAATGATGGAACCGACGCCCATCATGACCATCATGCCGATGAGGACCTTTTTGCGCCCGATGATGTCACTCAGGCGCGGCAGAAATAGCGAAAAGACGGCGGCTGCGGTGAAGAACCAGGTCTGGGACAGGCCAATGGCGGCCTGGCTGGCGTTCAATTCCTCGCCCATGGTGACCAGGGCGGGGCTGAGCATGGAGGCGTTGAGCTGGAAGGCCACACAAGCTGTCAGCAACGCAACCATCAACGCGGTGATATTACCGGGCTTGCTCAGCATCCCGGTTTTGGCTGCTGTGGTGCTCATGCGTCAACCTCGCCAATGCGTACCAGTGCGTCGGTGACCATGTTCCAGAACTTTTCATGATCCAACTTGATGGCAACAGAGGTGTTGCAGTCCGCCGGCGCAGGGGCGCGGAAGTCGGCCACCGTCATGCCGAGTGTCAGGGTGCCAGTGAGCTCAATGTCCACGGGGACCTTTTGAGTGGTCATGACAGTGGGGTCAATGACGTAGGCGACGGCGCACGGGTCATGGACGGGCGGGTAGTCGAACCCCTGGGCGTCCTTGTACGTCTTGGTGAAGAACTCCATGAGTTCCATGACGAACTTGGCCGGCTTGGTGCCAACAGCGTCGATGGCCGCGCACACTTCCGGGGTTGCCAATGCCTGGTGGGTCAGATCGAGCCCCACCATGACTACGGGCCACGTCTCGTTGAACACGATGTGGGCGGCTTCGGGGTCGATCTTAATGTTGAACTCGGCCACGGGGCTCCAGTTGCCCACGTGGTAGCCGCCGCCCATGAGGACAACTTCCTTCACACGCTCCACGATGCGCGGTTCCTTGCGGGCCGCCATGGCGATGTTGGTCAGCCCGGCCGTGGGGACCAGGGTGATGGTGCCGGGCTCGTGGGCCATGATGAGCTCAATGATGAGGTCGACGGCGTGGCGGGGGTCCAACTCAATGGTGGACTCGGGCTGGTCGGGGCCGTCCATGCCGCTCTCGCCGTGGATGTCCGGAGCGTTTTCAATGGTCCGCACCAGGGGGCGGTCGCAACCTGCGGCGAAGGGGACTCCCGTGATGCCTGCAATGGTGCCAACGCTCAAGGCGTTGCGGGTGACCTTTTCCAGGGTCTGGTTGCCCACCACTGTGGTCACGGCAAGCAGCTCAATGTTGGGGTTGCCATGGGCCAGGAGCAGGGCTACGGCGTCGTCATGGCCGGGATCGCAGTCAAGGATGATCTTGCGGGGATCTGTGGCTGCCGGGGCGGGTTGTACTTCCGTGTTCACTATTTCTCCACGTCGTTGGGGGACCGTTCCGGAAAGCCCGGAGCTGTGCGCAAGAGTAAGTGTGACATTGAATTCACATCAACGTCAAGCGCTTAACGTGATTCACGTCAAGCGCTTGACGTGTTGCGGTTCCGGCAAAGTGCGATCGGCGGCTATACGATCGTTGCATGCAATCGGCAACAACACCCCCATCCCGCAGCGCTGCCTCCACCCGAGTCACGGCGGCCATGGTCGCTACCCGGGCCGGGGTCTCAGCCGCCACCGTCTCCCTCGTGACCAGCGGCAAGACGGCAGGCCGGGTATCGAAGGAAAACATTGCCAAGGTGGCCGCTGCCGTTGATGAGCTGGGCTACGTTGTGGACAGTCTGGGCAGTTCCCTGGCCAAGGGGCGCAGCAACATTGTGATCTTGGTTGCCCCGGATGTCTCCAACCCCTTCTACGCCAAGGTCATCGCCGGCATTCGGGATGCCGTTGGCGACGAATACCAGCTGCTACTCTCCGTGACGGAGGCCGGGCAGACGCCGGAACCCGAGGACGTCAAGAACCTGCTTGCCCTGCGCCCGGCGGGTTTGCTCGTTGAAGCCCCCAGCGCACGCTTCCTGGCGGAACTACGGTCAACAGGTCCCATGGTGCTCCTGGACACGGCGGGCATAGAAAGCGTGGCCCCGTCGGTGAACTTTGACGTGGCCAGCGGATCCCGCATGCTGGCCGACCATCTTGCGCAGCAGGGGCACCGCAAGGTTGCCTACCTGGACAGCGCCACGGGAACCGAGACGTTCCGCGTCCGCCGTGAAGCCTTCTGCCAGCACGCGGCAGGGCTTGGCATTGACGTGGTGGCAACCGGTACCAGCACGATCGACGTGGGTGCCGCTGCGCTTGCTTTTGCCCAAGGCTGGCCAGAGTGGCTTGAAAAAGGTGTGTCCGCCGTGGTCTGCGCCACCGACACTCACGCCTACGGGGTCCTGCAGGAAGCCCGGGTTGTGGGGGTGGCGGTGCCGGTTGAACTGGCGGTTACGGGCTTTGACGACCTGCCATATTCGGCAACCTCAAATCCGGGCCTGACAACCGTGCACCTGCCGGCCATGGAGATGGGGCGCATGGCCGGGAAGCAATTGCGCCGGCTCATGGAGGGTGAAGAAATAGCCGTTGCGCAGCTCACGCTCAACGGCACCTTGGTGGTCCGCGGCTCCACGGATACCAGCGCCCGCGGGTGATCTTGGGTGCATTCCGACCGTCATTGAACTGACACGGAGGATTCACCCAGAATCAACCACTAAACTGGTATCTCGTGAGCGCAGAAAATAACCTTTCCCCTGAACCCAGTGACGCCTCGGAGCAAATGCTCGTTCGTTTGGACAAGCGTGCCAAATTGCTTGAACGAGGCGACGAGGCCTACCCGGTAGGGGTGGCACGGACCCATACGCTGGAGGAAATCCGCGAGAAGTACCCCGAACTGGAAGCCGATTCCAGCACGGGTGAAATCGTGGGCGTCACGGGCCGCGTGGTGTTTGTGCGCAACACGGGAAAACTTTGCTTTGCCACGTTGCAGTCCGGCGCGGGCACCCGCCTGCAGGTCATGTTGTCCCAGGCCAATGTTGGCGAAGAATCACTGGCTGACTGGAAAGCATTGGTCGATCTGGGTGACCATGTTTTTGTCAAGGGTGAAGTCATCAGCTCCCGTCGCGGTGAGCTTTCCATCATGGCCGAAGAATGGCAAATGGCCTCCAAGGCCCTGCGCCCGCTGCCGGTGCTGCACGCGGAACTCTCCGAGGAAATGCGTGTCCGTCAACGCTACGTTGATTTGATTGTTCGCGACACCGCCCGCCAGCAGGTCAAGATGCGTTCGGCGATTGTTAAGGCAATCCGGGACACTCTTCATGGCGAAGATTACATTGAACTCGAAACACCCATTTTGCAGTTGATTCATGGTGGCGCATCGGCGCGCCCGTTCCACACGCATTTGAATGCCTTTGATCAGCCCATGACATTGCGCATTGCCATTGAGCTGTACCTCAAGCGCGCCGTAGTGGGCGGCATGGACAAGGTATTTGAAGTGGGGCGTATTTTCCGCAATGAGGGCGTTGATTCAACGCACAGCCCGGAATTCACCATGCTTGAAGCCTATGAGGCTTATGGTGACCAATTCACCATGGCCAAGACCATGCAGCGCATTATTTTGGCAGCTGCAGATGCCACGGGTTCACGAGTCATCCAAAGTGCGCGCGGTGAGATTAACCTCGACGGCGAATGGCCTTGGCTTCCCGTTTACGAGGGTCTTTCCACGGCCGTTGGCCAGGAGATTACCCCTGACACAACTGCCGATGAATTGCGTGCCATTGCGACGGGCCGTGAGATAAAGATTGATGCGGCCTGGGATGCCGAGAAGCTCGTTACCGAGCTCTTTGGCGAAATTGTTGAGCCGACTCTTATTCAGCCAACCTTTGTTTGCGATTATCCGCCGTCGGCCCAGCCGTTGGCGCGCCCGCACCGCGACAAGCCCAATTTGATTGAGGCGTGGGACCTGGTCATTGATGGCAAGGAAACGGGCACGGCGTTTTCCGAGCTTGTTGACCCTGTCATTCAGCGCGAACGCCTGGCAGCCCAGTCCCTGGCTGCGGCAGCGGGAGATCCCGAGGCGATGCAATTGGATGAAGATTTCTTGCGCGCCCTGGAATACGGTGCACCGCCCATGGGCGGCCTTGGTTTGGGTGTGGACCGCCTGGTTATGCTCTTCACAGGTGTGGGTATCCGCGAAGCAATTCTCTTCCCGTTGATGAAACCAGAGTAGGAACGGCCCGTTATGGAATATGTTGCAGTTATCCTGCCTTCTTTAGGCGTTGGAGCGCTTTTTTACTTCGCCATGAAGGCAATATTTAACGCGGACCGCTCCGAGCGTGATGCGTTGGCGCAGGCGGAACGGGATGCCGATTCCAAACGTGAGCCCGGAGCTTAAATCAAGGATTTTTTGATTGATCCTTTGACTCAAGTTAATTTTCGCAGCATAATTGATAATGAAGTATTCATCAAAACTATGTGAGGCGATTACTCCCCATGGCACAGAAGATTCATATCACGCTTGTTGACGATATCGACCAGAGCCCGGCAGATGAGAATGTCATCTTCGGTTTGGACGGGATCAATTATGAGATTGATCTGTCCGCCGACAATGCCCAGGCTTTGCGCGATGCGCTGAGCAAGTACATTGGCGCTGGCCGGCGTGCTGGCGGCCGTGCAGTTCGCGGCCGCGGACCTGCCGCTGCAGCCCCTAAGGGTGGCAGCGACGTTGCCGAGATCCGGGCCTGGGCCCGCGAGAACGGCTATGACGTCCACGAGCGAGGCCGCATTCAGGCTGAGATCCGCGACGCCTACAACGCGGCAAAGGCCTAGTCCTCACCCGCTCTTCCACCTCGCAAGCTCGGTGCGGGGCCCTCGCGGGCGTGGGCCCAAAGCAATTTTGAGGTGCTGGGGACCTCAGTGCGACGGCGAGCCCACCACGGGTGGTGAGCTCGCCGTCGTCATTTAAGCTTTTGCTGCTGGCAAATGTTACGGATACCTTGACCCGTGAATTTGAGCGAACCTTTGTGAATTTGGTATTTTATGTACCATTGGGGGCTTTCTTGCGCGTTCGTAGTGCCACAAAACTCCTAATTGTGCCCCGGTAATTCCGGGACTTCCATTCGCACCGGCAGTTAGGTTCCTTTCCGTGATGACACCTGTTTTTTCCCGATCAACTTACGAGCATCTGGGAAGGAGAACCCGTCTCACGATCCGTCAGGCCGTGGCCATGGCACTGGCGTTTGTGCTGGCCGTTGCAGGACTGACCGCGGGCGTGCAGCTGGCAGCGAGCACGCCCGCGCACGCTGACTACGCCAGCGGCGTGGGCAGGTATGCCGGGTCCATCTACTGGTTGGACTGGACAAGCGCCACCGGTCTGACGAATGGCCAGCAGGTCAACAACGGGACCACGCTGACTGTCAACCCGCTGCCGGGCTACACTGTCACGGCAACGCTCTCAGCAGTCACCGCCTCCGCCGGCCGCAGCGTCCGGGCCACCCCGCAGGACGGCACATACTCGGAGATCCGGCGGAACGGCTACAACACGGGTAGCCAATGGTCGGTGCTGACGCCCAATGCGGCCAGCGCCCAGGCCACCTTTACTGTCACCATGTCTGCAGTGTTCAACGGCCGCCCCGTTCCCGTAGACGTTATCGCGGCAGACGGCGAAAGTGCCGGGCCGAGTGAGCAGATCACGTTCACCAGCAACGGCTCGCCGTGGCAGAACATTGACAACACGACCCGCGCCGGTGCTGCCATGTGGCGCCAAAACAACTTCGGTTTGGGTGTCAACGGTGGTTTTGGCACGCAAACCATGGGTAACTGGGTCACCGACATTGGCAACGCGGCTGGCATGGCGCCCATCGGTGTTTCCATGGGGCCGCGGCTTGGCAACGGACAGCCAGACGGGCCCACCCAGGTGGGTGTTTCGATCAACTCCTCCGGTCTGCAGAACGTCATGTTGGGGCTCATGCTCCCCGTTGACCGCGGTGACGCGCCCACAAGCTTTGGCGATGCCTCGCACCTGCTTTCCTGGACGCCGGAGGGCGACATCAACGCGGCACGCATTGCCACCGGCCAGGCTGGAGCCTCGGGCGTTGTGTTCAATGGCGGTGCCACACCTTACCTGGGCACGGTTGCCCCGGACGGTGACGCCGCCACCCGCGCCGCCGGCTTCCAGACATGGACGACCGATGACAGCTTGACAGCTCCATCCATCGGCGACGAGGGGGGAACCCAACTCACGGGCCTTGCCGGCAGTGGCTTCCCCGCCCTGAAAAGCTGCGAAAACTCCTACAGCGTCACGGTCATCGCCAAGAACGCCAATGGCAAGCTGGCCGCGGCTTGGATGGACTGGAACAACAATGGCGTATTTGATCCCAGCGAAAAGTCTCCCGCCGTCGTGGGTGCCAATGAACAGGTGACGTTCACCTGGGCGCATACGCCGATCGCCGGAACGAGTACCGGAGTGGGCGCCCGTTTCAGGATCGCCACGGCACAGGCTGACATTGCGGAGGCGACCGGCTCAGCCCAGGACGGTGAAGTTGAGGACTACCTGGTTCCCGTCACGGCCTGCCCCTCCCTCAGCGTGGTGAAGTCAGCCAACAAGAACAGTGTTGCCGCTGTCGGTGAAACCGTGGCCTACAGCTTCTCCGTCACCAACTCCGGTGATGTGGCGTTGAGCAACGTTGTTGTCAATGACGCCAAGGTCTCGGCTACGCCGCTGCCGGTCACCCCGGCAACACTTGCCGCAGGTGCCACAGGCACTGCAACGGCCAGCTACCAGGTCACCCAGGCAGATATTGACGCGGGTACCCTGTCCAACACGGCCACGGCCGGGGGCACTCCGCCCACCGGACCCGCCGTGAGCTCAGCCCCGTCCACCAAGATTGTTTCAACCCCGGTCCGTGCTTCCGCCTTGACCATCGTCAAGAGCGCTGACAGGACCATGTTCGGCAGCTTGGGTGAGGTGATTCGCTACACCTTCACGGTGCGGAACACCGGAAACACAACCCTGACAAACGCAACCGTCACCGATGCCCGCGTCGGCATGACGGCCCGTGCGGTGAGCCCCGCCACGCTGGCACCCGGGCAAAGCGGCACCGCCTTCGTGGACTATACGGTGACGACGGCGGACGTTACAGCAGGCTCGATCCGCAACGTCGCCACGGCCACGGCCACCCCGCCGGCCGGTGCCGCGCCGATCCAACCGGCGTCCTCCAATGAGGTCCTCACTCCCCGCCAGAATCCCGCGTTAACAGTTGTTAAAGCGGCGACCGAAGGCGATTTTGATGCTGTGGGCGACACACTCAACTACTCCTTCACTGTGACCAACTCCGGAAATGTTCCGCTCACCGGGGTTTCGGTGTCCGATCCCCGCATTGGCGCCACAGCCCTGGCGGTCACACCGTCCACCCTTGCCCCGGGCGGTACGGGCACAGCAACTGCTGTTTACACCGTCACCCAGGCGGACCTGAACAACGGCTCAGTGGTCAACACCGCCACCGTAACGGGCACCCCGCCTGCAGGCAGCCCGGCCCTACGACCCACCTCCTCTAACCAGGTCACGGTTCCGGCCGTGCAGAAGCCGTCCCTGACACTGGGCAAATCCAGCACGACCACCAAGTTCGCTACCGTTGGCCAGCGGATCAGCTACGTGCTGGAGGTGCGCAACAACGGAAATGTTGCTGTGCAGGGCATCGTTCTGAACGATCTCCGCATCGGCGCCGCAAACGTGGACCTGGCCCCGGCAACGCTGCAGCCCGGCGGGACTGGGCAACTGACCATCAACTACACAGTCACCCAGGCCGACCTCGACGCAGGCCGGATCGTCAACACGGCAAACGTTTCAGGAACCGGACCCAGGGGTCAGGCCGTCGGGCCCATATCATCCAACACCGTCACCATTCCGGCAGATCAGAAGCCGTCCCTGCAGGTGGTCAAATCCCTCAAGCAGAGCGCGTTTGCCGCGGCCGGCGACGTCCTTGACTACACCTTCGCCGTCACCAACAACGGCAACGTCACCATGAACGCTGTGGCAGTGGCGGATGCCCGCATTGATGTGGGTTCCCTGGCGGTAACCCCGGCAACGCTGGCTCCGGGCCAGGCCGGAACGGCAACTGCCAAGTACACCGTCAAGCAGGCTGATGTTGACTCCGGCCGGATCTCCAACATTGCCTCCGTGACTGGAAAGCAGCCAGGTGCGGAGCTGCCGATTGCTCCCCAGTCCTCCAATGTGGTTGTTGTCGCGGCTCCGGCCAATCCTGCAATGACGTTCGTCAAGAGCGCTGACAAGTCCAGCGTTGCTGCTGCCGGTGAAAAGATCAACTACACCTTCAAGGTCACCAACACGGGAAATGTGACCATGTCACAGCTGACTGTCGCCGACCCCCGCGTCGGTGCGCAAAGCATCGCCGTGACACCGGCCAGCCTGGCTCCGGGCGCATTCGGGAGCGCCACCGTGGAGTATGTGGTGACGCAGGCGGATGTGGATGCCGGTGTCACCAAGAACATTGCCACGGTGGCCGGATCCGCCCCTGCCGGGGGTGAGTCGTTGAAGGTCCCCTCCAACGAGGTTGTGACTCCCGCCGTGCAGGCCTCGGCCTTGACCATCAAGAAGTCAGCAACTGTCACCGCGCTGCCTAAGGTTGGCGAGAACATCACCTACCAGTTTGTTGTCACCAACACGGGCAACACAACGATTTCAGATGTGAGCGTTGCCGATGAAAAGGTCGACGCCGGAACCCTCACCTTTGGCGGGAAAACCGTGGCGGCGCCGTCGGGCATCACCCTGGCTCCCACCGAGCAGGCAATCTTCCAGGCCACCCACAAGGTGACCCAGGCGGATGTTGACGCCGGCGATGTGGTCAACACCGCCACCGCAACGGGCGTCCCGCCGCTGGATAAGCCGCTGGTGGAGTCCACGCCGGACACCGTCAATCTGCCCGGCACGGATGAGCCGGCACTGACAGTGCAGAAGAGTGCGGATGCGGCCGACTTTGCCGAGGTGGGCCAGGAGCTGGAGTACAGCTTCACTGTCACCAACACCGGCAACGTCACCATGTCAGCCATTACCGTTGCTGATCCGCGCATTGGTGCGGAGAACCTTGAGGTGACGCCCTCCACCCTGGCCCCGGGTCAGAGCGGAAAGGCGCAGGCAAAGTACACAGTGACGCAGGATGACCTTGATTCCGGCGCCATTGTGAACACAGCCTCCACCACGGGAACACCGCCGCGGGGCACCGAGCCCATCGCGGCAGTTCCGTCCAACACGCTCACCACCCCTGCTGTGCAAAGCCCGGCCATGACAGTGGTCAAGTCTGCCAAACAGAAGAGCTTTGCGGCGGCAGGGGACACCTTGGAGTTCAGCTTCCTGGTGACCAACACCGGCAACGTGACGCTGAACGACGCGACAGTTTCTGACGCCCGCATCGGTGTGGACAAGCTGGCCGTTGGGGTCCTGGCCCCGGGCCAGTCCGCAACGGTGAGCGCCAAATATGTCACCACTGCGGCGGACGTGAAGGCCGGCAAGGTGGTCAACACGGCAACCACCACGGCACTGGTGGCCAAGACCACCAAGCCGCTGCCGCCGGTGGCCTCCAACACCGTCACAGTGAAACTGGGCAAGCCATTGGCCAACACAGGCGCCACCTCCATGGTGCTTGCTGTGGGCGGAGCGCTGCTGTTGGCGGGCGGATTGCTGTTCATGCAATTTAGCCGCCGCCGCACCCGTAGCTAGCCTTAGCCAGCCATAAACGACGGCGGGATCACCACACACGGTGATCCCGCCGTCGCACTTTAATCACACACTGGCGGCAAAGTCCACAAATTTGCTATTTCCCCTGTGGCGAACACGCCCCCATAGCGGCCGGGTACTGCGTAGCATCAAAGTACGCAGTAAAAGGAGTGTGGCGAAATGTTTGAGCGATTTACTGATCGAGCCCGACGTGTTGTTGTGCTGGCCCAAGAAGAGGCCCGCATGCTCAACCACAATTACATTGGCACGGAGCATATTCTGCTCGGCCTCATCCACGAGGGCGAAGGTGTTGCAGCCAAGGCCCTTGAGTCCTTGAACATTTCCCTTGACGGTGTTCGCGAACAGGTCCAAGAGATCATTGGGCAGGGGCAGCAGGCCCCCAGCGGGCACATTCCCTTCACCCCGCGCGCCAAGAAAGTCCTGGAACTTTCGCTGCGTGAGGCCCTGCAATTGGGCCACAACTACATTGGCACCGAGCACATCCTGCTGGGGCTGATCCGTGAAGGTGAAGGCGTGGCGGCGCAGGTGCTGGTCAAGCTTGGTGCCGATCTGGCCCGGGTGCGCCAGCAGGTCATCCAGCTGCTCTCCGGCTACCAGGGCAAGGAGCCTGCCGCCAGTGGCGGCGGCCAGCCCGAAGGTCAGCCCGCCGGCTCGGTGGTTCTGGACCAGTTTGGCCGCAACCTGACCCAGGCAGCCCGGGAAAACAAACTCGACCCTGTTATTGGGCGCGAGCATGAGATGGAACGCGTCATGCAGATCCTCTCCCGCCGCACCAAGAACAACCCTGTGCTCATTGGTGAGCCGGGCGTGGGCAAGACAGCCGTTGTGGAAGGTCTGGCGCAAGCCATTGTGCGCGGCGACGTGCCAGAGACCATCAAGGACAAGCAGCTGTACACCCTTGACCTGGGCTCGCTCGTGGCCGGTTCACGCTACCGCGGTGATTTTGAGGAGCGCCTGAAGAAGGTCCTCAAGGAAATCCGCACCCGTGGCGACATCATCTTGTTCATCGATGAGATCCACACGCTGGTTGGTGCCGGTGCTGCCGAAGGTGCCATCGACGCAGCCTCCATCCTCAAGCCCATGCTGGCCCGCGGGGAACTGCAGACCATCGGTGCCACAACGCTGGATGAGTACCGCAAGCACATTGAGAAGGATGCTGCCCTGGAACGCCGTTTCCAGCCCATCCAGGTGCAGGAACCCACTGTTCCGCTGACCATTGAGATTCTCAAGGGCCTGCGTGACCGCTACGAGGCACACCACCGTGTCTCGATCACCGATGGTGCCCTCAGCGCCGCCGCCACCTTGGCGGACCGGTATATCAGTGACAGGTTCCTGCCGGACAAGGCCATTGACCTGATTGATGAGGCTGGTGCGCGTCTGCGCATCCGCCGCATGACGGCCCCGCCGGAGCTCAAGGCCATGGATGTTGAAATTGCCGTGGTCAAGAAGCGCAAGGAAGACGCCATTGACGCGCAGGACTTTGAGGGTGCTGCCGCGCTGCGCGATGACGAGCAGAAGCTCATTGTTGCCCGTGCCGACAAGGAGCGCCTCTGGAAGACCGGTGGCTTGGATGAAATCTCCGAGGTGGATGAGGAACTCATCGCCGAGGTGCTCGCCAACTCCACAGGCATCCCCGTCTTCAAGCTGACCGAGGCCGAGTCCACGCGTCTGCTCAAGATGGAAGATGAGCTGCACAAGCGTGTGGTTGGCCAGAACGAGGCCATCAAGTCCATCTCGCAGGCCATCCGGCGCACCCGTTCAGGGTTGAAGGATCCCAAGCGCCCCGGCGGCTCGTTCATCTTTGCCGGCCCCACGGGTGTTGGTAAGACTGAGCTGGCCAAGGCTCTTGCCGAGTTCCTCTTCGGCGACGAAGATGCCCTCATCACCTTGGACATGTCCGAGTACTCGGAGAAGCACACAGTTTCCCGTTTGTTCGGTGCACCTCCGGGCTATGTTGGCTACGAGGAAGGTGGGCAGCTGACCGAGAAGGTCCGCCGTCGCCCGTTCTCCGTGGTGCTCTTCGATGAGGTTGAGAAGGCGCATGCGGATCTGTTCAACTCGTTGTTGCAGATCCTGGAAGATGGCCGCCTCACCGACAGCCAGGGACGTGTGGTGGACTTCAAGAACACCATCATCATCATGACCACCAACCTGGGTACCCGTGATATTTCCAAGTCGATCGCGACTGGTTTCCAGCAGGGTTCGGACACCCAAACCGGCTACAACCGGATGCGGGCACGGGTCACCCAAGAGCTCAAGCAGCACTTCCGCCCCGAGTTCTTGAACCGTGTGGATGACGTTGTGGTGTTCCCGCAGCTCACCCAGGACGAGATCATCGAGATCGTGGACCTGATGGTGGCACGCTTGGAGGCTCGTCTGGCTGACAAGGGAATGGGCATTGTGCTCACCCCAGCAGCGAAGATCCTGCTCGCCACCAAGGGTTACGATCCGGCTATGGGTGCACGGCCGTTGCGCCGCACCATCCAGCGCGAGATCGAGGACCACCTCTCGGAGAAGATCCTCTTCGGCGAACTCAAGGACGGCGACATTGTCACCGTTGGTGTTGAGGGCGAGGGCGACGACGCCCAGTTCACGTTTGTGGGCACGGCCAAGCCGCACATCCCGGACGCCATCACGGCTTCCGCCTAGCGAAGGCACACCGCCTAGCGAAGCACGGTGAGGGGCGCGCAAGCTGAAAAGCTTGCGTGCCCCTCACTTTTTTGTTGGTCACGCGTGGACGCAGGCTGGGAGGTGGTCGCAGGAGCGCTGCCAAAGGGCCATAGACTAATCTGGTGACTTCAGCGCTAACAATCCGCCCCGCACGCACCTCAGACGTCTACGCCATCAAGGAATTGGTGGCGCCGCTGGCCGAGAAACGAATCTTGATCTCCAAGGAATCCGTCACCTACTTTGAGGGCATTCAGGAATTCCTCATTGCCGAGATCGACGGCGAGACAGTTGGCTGCGGCGCATTGCACGTCATGTGGGAGGACCTGGCCGAAATCCGGACGCTTGCCAGCGCCGACGCCTGGCGCGGCAAGGGCATTGGCCACACACTCGTGGAGCAGCTCCTGGAGCGGGCACGGGCCCTGGGGGTCAGCCGCGTTTTCTGCCTGACCTTTGAAGTTGATTTCTTCATCCGCCACGGCTTTGAGGTCATGGCCGATCAAGGCGCCGTGGATCCGGTGGTGTACTCCGAGCTGCTGCGCTCCGCCGATGAGGGCGTGGCCGAATTCCTGGACCTGGCCAGGGTCAAGCCCAACACCTTGGGCAACACGCGCATGATCCGCCACCTCTAGGAACCAGCGCCCCTGCCGAAACAGTGCGCGTGCACGGTGCGGACCCCTAGCAACGGGCAATCTCCCCGGGTAGGGTTCAAGGCAAGGCACGCGAATTTTCCGCGCGTCTGCAATGTTCGCTGCGTGATTTCGGAGGGTTTGGCCGTGAAAAAGCTCATCAATGATCCCAAGACTGTAGTCAACGAATCGGTGGAAGGATTTGGGCTGGCGCACGCGGCCCACGTCACTGTGCACCCCGACCCCCTGTTTGTCACGCGTAGAGAGGCGCCCAAGGCGGGCAAGGTTGGCTTGATATCCGGCGGCGGCAGCGGCCATGAGCCCTTGCACGCCGGATATGTTGGTTACGGGATGCTGGATGCGGCAGTGCCCGGGGCCATGTTCACCTCGCCTACCCCCGACGCCATCATTCCCGCCACCCTGGCAGCTGACTCAGGCGCCGGCGTCGTGCATATCGTGAAGAACTACACCGGCGACGTCCTGAACTTTGAAACGGCTGCCGAAATGGCGCAGGCCGAGGGTGTTCAGGTCCGCACCGTGTTGGTGAACGACGACGTCGCCGTGGAGGACTCGCTGTACACGGCCGGCCGCCGCGGCGTGGCCGGCACAGTGCTGGTGGAAAAGATTGCCGGGGCGGCCGCCGAGCGCGGCGATGACCTGGACGCAGTGGCAGCGATTGGCCAGCGCGTCAATGACAATGTGCGCAGCATGGGCGTGGCCCTCTCCGCCTGCACAGTCCCGCACGCGGGCGTGCCAAGCTTTGAACTGGCCGAGGACGAGATTGAGATTGGCATTGGCATCCACGGAGAGCCCGGCCGCCACAAGATTCCCATGGAGAACGCCGACGGCATCACCGACAGGCTACTCCAACCCATTCTGGCTGACCTGGCCCCGGTGGCTGGCGACAGGGTGCTTTTGTTTGTCAACGGCATGGGTGGCACCCCGGCCAGTGAGCTCTACATTGTCTACAGGCGCGCCGCCAAGGTTCTCGAAGATGCCGGACTGGTGGTGGAGCGATCGCTCGTGGGCAACTACATCACGGCACTGGAAATGCAGGGCTGCTCCATTTCAATTCTGCGCCTCGATGATGAAATGACCGCCCTGTGGGACGCGCCCGTCAACACACCCGCCCTTCGCTGGGGGATGTAAATGACAGACTCAACTGCTCTCACCGTTGACTGGGCCATTGCCTGGTTGCGGGCCAGTGCTGCCGTTGTGGCGGAAAACCGCATGGCCCTGATTGAGCTGGACAGGGCCATTGGCGACGGCGACCACGGGGAGAACCTGGACCGTGGCTTCAGCGCCATCCTCGATGCCCTGGAGGCGCAGGCCCCCACAACTCCGGGCGCGGCGTTCAAGCTCGCTGCCATGACCTTGATGTCCAAGGTGGGCGGCGCCGCCGGGCCCCTGTACGGCACGGCGTTCCTGCGCGCGGCAACCACTGTTGGCGACGCCACGGAACTGGATGAAGCCACGTTGAGCGCAGCCCTTGGTGCGGCCCGCGACGGCGTGGTGGCCCGCGGCAAGGCCGAGGTGGGCGACAAAACCATGATCGACGCCTGGACTCCCGCAGTCGACGCCGCGGCTGCTGCAGCGGCATCCGGGGCCAGCCCCGCCGCTGTGCTGGAGGCTGCCGCAACTGCTGCCGAGGCGGGGGCCGTGAGTACGGATCCGCTGATTGCGCGCAAGGGCCGTGCCAGCTATCTGGGGGAGCGGGCCATCGGCCACCGTGATCCCGGGGCGGCGTCCTCCGCGCTGATCCTGCGCGCCGCGGCCAACGCTGCGGGGGTGGGCGCATGAGCGTCGGCCTGGTGATCGTCTCCCACAGCGCCCAACTGGCGGCCGGGGTGGTGGAGCTGGCCGCTCAGATGGCGCCCGATGTGGTGTTGGTCCCCGCCGGTGGAATGGACGACGGCGGCATTGGGACATCCCTGGACAAGGTCATGACGGCCCTGGGCCTGGCCGACACCGGTGCCGGTGCCGTGGTTCTCACCGACCTTGGCTCGGCCGTCATGACAGCCGAATCTGCCCTGGAGTTCCTGGGCAACCCCGACTCGGTGCTGCTGGCCAACGCACCACTGGTGGAGGGCTCCATTGCCGCGGCCGTTGCTGCCCAGTCGGGGGCATCGCTGGATGTTGTGTGCAAGGCAGCCGAGACGGCGCTGAATCCCATGGCCGCCACGGCTGCCGCCACACCGTCCACCGCTGCCGCGGGCGAGTCCGGCCTCGCTGCTAGCGCTGCCGCCAACACCGTGACGGCAGTTCTCACGCTGATCAACCCACTGGGCCTGCACGCCCGGCCAGCCGCTGTGTTGGCCGGGGAACTCGGTGCCATGGACGTGGAAATCGAGATCAACGGTGTGGACGGGCAGTCCGTCATGATGCTGATGACTCTTGGTGCGGGCCAAGGCACTGAGCTGAACATCTCCGCCACCGGGCCGGACGCAAAGCGCGCCGTGGCTCTGGTGCGCCGGGAAGTCGAGGCGGGATTCGGCGAAATCTAACGGCGGGCTCGATCAGTGGGGCAGGTGGTAGCCGGTTTCGGAGAGTTGGGCCAGGCCGTCGGACACCAGGCCCGCCAGGGCGCGCTCGAGCTGCGGGGCGTGGGTGTTGAGGTCGTGCAGCTTGCGCAGCGCGGGCGCCGTTTCCGCATGGATTTGCGCGGCCACGGGGTCCCAGAACAGGTCGGCGTGAACGGGGGTGCTGGCTGCGCGCAGCACAGCCATGACCGCGCCGCGCACCTGCCTGTCCGTCCCGGCCCATGGCTGGCCCTTGGGAATATAGGTGGGTTCGGGCTGCCCGGCCGCAATCCATGCGCACTTATCCAGCACAGGACACAGATCGCACTTGGGACTGCGTGCCGTGCAGATGACGGCGCCAAGTTCCATCACGGCCGCATTCCACAGCACGGATTCGTCGGCATCCTCCGGGAGTAGCTCCGTGGCCAGGGCTGTTTCGGCAGCTGTCAGGGCCGGGGCGGGGAGCGCCTGGCCAATGACAAGGCGGGCGTGGACCCGGCGGATGTTTGTGTCGACAACCGTTGTGCGCCGGCCAAACGCAAAAGCGGCAACGGCCGCCGCTGTGTACGTCCCCACGCCGGGAAGGGCGAGAAGTTCCGGGTACGTGTCCGGGACGGCGCCGTCGTGCTCCTCAAGAATCCGTGCAGCGGCGGCATGCAGGCGCAAGGCCCGGCGCGGGTAGCCCAGCCGCCCCCAAGCCCGCAGGATGTCGGCGGCAGGTGCGGCGACAAAGTCGGCAGGTGTGGGCCAGCGCTCCATCCACTGCTCCCAAACGGGCTGGACACGGACCACTGGCGTTTGTTGGAGCATGATCTCGCTGACCAGAATGCCCCACGCCGAACAGTCCCTGCGCCACGGCAGATCCCTAGCCTGTTGCCGGAACCATTGCGTGATTTCCTGATGCACCACATCTCCCTTTGCCATTCGCTGCGCCGCTGGCTTCCCCCGAAGCGGCAGTTCAACTCTAGGCCACGCGGCGCGGTTCACAGGCGGGCAGGCGGCGTGGTTGGCGCCAAGGCGGCCACGCCTTCGATACTCTGGATAGGTGGGTGTGCAAGGTAAATCAACAGGCGGCAGGGGCCCCGCAACCGTGCCCGCCAGCAAGCCGGCAGTTTCCGCCAGGGTGTACCGGCGGCGCCGCCAAGTGGCGCTTACGCTGGTCCTGCTGGTCGTGGTGGGGCTGATAGCTGGGGGAATATTCATCTCAGGCTTGTTGGGCGCCGGCCCTGCACCAAGCAGCAATGCCGCACCTGCCAGCTCCAGCTCGGCGAAAGCCAAACCTGCCGTGAAACCGGGCACCCCGCCCGCTGCCGTGTGCGATGAAGCCGGGATCAAGGTAACCGCCGCCGTGGACAAGCCAACATACGGCCCCGACGATTTCCCCGTGCTGACGCTGCGCGTGACCAATTCAGGAAAATCCCCGTGTGACATCAACGTGGGCACCAGCCAGATGGAATTCCAGGTCACCAGTGGCGAGGACGTCATCTTCAATTCCATGCACTGCCAGCTGGAAGCCACCGACCTGGTGAAGAATCTGGCCTCGGGTGCCTCAGAGACCGCCAATTTTGTTTGGAAAGTGAAACGCAGCGCCCCCGGCTGCGCCAAGGTTGCCGTTGATCCGGGACGCTCAGGCGGCACGTATTCGTTTGTGGCAAAACTCGGCAAGTGGTCCAGCGAACCGGTGACGTTCACGCTCCAATAGGGCGGCCTCGCTGTTTGCCGGGAGGGTCTACAGGAAACGGTCCAGGAGGCTGGCTTCGGCAATACGGGACAGCCCTTCGCGCACGTTGCGTGCACGCAGTTCGCCAATGCCATCAACAACCATGAGCTCGTCAATGGTGGCCGCCATCAGGTTCTGCAACCCCCCAAAATGGTCCACCAGACGCCCGGCCACGGCGCCGGGCACAGCCTTCAGCCCGGAGACCAAGCGGTAACCCCGTGGCTGGATCATGATATCCAGGGAGTCATTGCCCCCGGTGGGCAGGCCCACAATGCTGGCAATGAGGTTCAGGTTGATCAGGTCCGCTTGATCGATCTCCTGGAGTGCCACCACGGCAGCATCCACATCGGTTGTCTCAGGGACCGTGTAATCCCGGATCACCATGTCAGCGCCGGAGCCGCGAGTGGTGGAAAGCTCCTCCAATTGCAAGGAGAGCAGGCGGCCGTCCACGCCGAGTTCCAGCACGTACTGGGCGATTTCTTCCGAGATCCTGCGCACCATCTCGTGGCGCTGCAAGGTGACAGCAACGTCGCGGACAGTGACCATGGCCTCGATCTCCAGGGCGGAGAGCGAGCTGGTCACCTGGTCCAGACGCGCGCGGTAGCGTTCAAGGGTGGCCAGGGCCTGGTTGGCACGGGCCAGGACCTTTTCCGAACCCTCCAAAACGTAGCGCAGCCCGTCCACGTACAAGGCAATGATCTGCATGGACTGGCTGACCGAAACAACGGGTACCCCGGTTTGGATGGCCACACGCTCGGCTGTCCGGTGGCGGGTGCCTGATTCTTGGGTTTCAATGCTGGGGTCCGGCACCAGCTGGACGGCCGCCCGGACAATTTTGGTGACGTCCTTGTCGCACACAATGGCGCCGTCCATTTTGGCAAGTTCACGCAGGCTTGTGGGGGCAAAGTCGATGCCGATCTCGAAGCCGCCGGAGCAAAGGCTCTCAATGGTCTTGTCCGAGCCGAGCACAATCAGCGCGCCCGTGCGGCCTCGAAGAATTCGTTCCAGCCCGTCACGCAGCGGCGTTCCCGGCGCGACACGGGCGAGAGTGGCTTTCAAAGCCTCTTCGGGACTGCGGAGCATGGGCGGTTCCTTCTTTTCGAGCACGGGAATCCGCGCAAGTCACAATGCCCATAATAGTGGGAAGCAGCCGTGTTTAACGGCTGGATTGGCCTTTTGGCCAGTCAGTCGTGGACAATGTGCCGTTTTCGCTCAATTTCGGTGCAAAAATGAGGCCCGGGGGCCGTTTAGCCGTGGAGCAGCAGTTCCGTGGCCTCGGCGATGTGCTCAATTTCCTTCACAGTGAAGTCCGGCGGAATGGGACCGGGTCCCGTTGAGCTCAAGGGCACCAGGGCGTGGGTGTAGCCCAAGCGGCTGGCCTCTTGGATGCGCTGGTTGATGCCAGGCACGGGCCGGACCTCCCCGGCCAGCCCCACCTCGCCAAACGCCACCATTTTGCCGTGGACCGGCTTATTGGTCTTGGCGGACACAATGGACAGCGCCACGGCCAGATCCATGGCCGGTTCGGACAGTTTGGCGCCGCCCACGGTCGCCACGTAGCTGTCGTCAGCATCCACGCGCAAGCCGGCCCTTTGTTGCAGCACCGCCAGCAGCATGCCGATGCGGGTGGAGTCCAGGCCGGAAACCGTGCGGCGTGGCGAGGAACCCAGCGCCGGGGTCAGCAGGGCCTGCACCTCGGCCAGGAGAGGACGGCGGCCCTCCATGGTCACGGTGATGCAGGTGCCGGACACGGGTTGGGAGGTGCGGGAGGTAAACAAGCCGCTGGGGTCCGCCAGGCCCTCAATGCCGTTGTCCGTGAGATCAAAGCAGCCCACCTCATCCGTTTGGCCGTACCGGTTCTTGACCGCGCGCAGCAAACGCAGGCGGGAGTGGCGTTCGCCGTCGAACTGGCACACAACATCCACCAGGTGCTCCAGCAGGCGGGGCCCGGCAATGGAACCATCCTTGGTCACGTGGCCCACCAGCAGGGTCGTCATGTTCAGGCGCTTGGCTGCCGCAATGAGCGACGCCGCAACCTCGCGCACCTGCGACACCCCGCCCGCGCTGCCGTCCACCATGGCGCTGCTGAAGGTCTGCACCGAATCCACAATTAACAGGGCAGGTTGCACGGCCTCTACCTGGCCAAGCGCCGTGCCAAGGTCGGTTTCGGCGCCCAAATACAGGGTGTCCGCCACGGCGCCAATGCGTTCGGCCCGCAATTTCACCTGGGCGGCGGATTCCTCGCCCGTCAGGTACAGCACCTTTTGGGGTTCGCGGCCGTGCTCGTTGCGGGCAAACTTCGCCGCAACGTCCAGCAGCAGCGTGGACTTTCCGACGCCGGGTTCCCCCGCCAGCAGGATCACGGCCCCCGGCACCATGCCGCCGCCCAGGACGCGGTCAAGCTCCGGCACGCCTGTGAGATTGTGGGCGGCCTTGGAGGCGTCCACCTCGGAGATCAGTTGAGCGGGCCGGACAACTGTGGTGGCGGCGGTGGTCCGTATGACAACCGTGCCGATTTCCTCCAGGGTGCCCCAAGCCTGGCATTCACCGCAGCGGCCCACCCATTTGACCGCCGTCCAGCCGCATTCGCCGCAACGGAAATTCTGCCCTGTGTTGTTCTTAACGCTCTTTGTTGCCATGACTCAACCCTAGCGCCGGGCACTGACATGGTGCCGCCGGTGCCCGAGGGCCCGTCGATAAGGTCGCGGGCGCTAGAGCTCGGGGAGTAAATCCCGGGCTTCGGAGGGGTCCATCTGGGCCGCTTCCAGTAGATCCACCACTAGTGGACGCAGGAGCAGTACAAGGGCTTCCCCTTCCATCCGTGAGATTTCCAGCTTGCCCGGGTGCAGTTTGATGGCAATGTCGGCGAGGGAATCGCGGGCATGGCTGAGGGTGGCTCGGGAGCTGGTGTCGGAAACCGCTGAAGCAAGCTCATCCACGGCTGATGCGCATTCGCTCATGATTTCGGCAAGGTGGAGGCTGCCGGCCTCGGACAGTGCCGCGTTGTTGATGGTGCTGGCGAGCCGGCGGGCAAAGACCCGGCTGGAACGCATGGCGTAGTCAACCCGGACCATCAACTTCGCCATTCCCTCCACTTCCTGGAAATGGCGTCTGTACAAGGGGGACAACCGTGCAATTTCAACGGATCCGCGCAGCCCTTGGCGCATGGCGTCGATGCGTGGTTGCTGGCTGCGGGCCCGCACCAGGGCGTGCCAGGCGGTGGTGGCGTCGTTGTAGGACAGGGCGGAGGCGCACTCACGCAACACCAGCGCCAATTCGCCGAGGACCTCCTTGAGATCGTCCTTAGGCTCGCGCCGGGGGTCTCGTGGCAGCAGGAACGTTGCCGCCAGGGCGAAGCAACCACCCACCACGGCGTCAATGCTGCGGGTGAATGGCCCGCCTGTTGGCATGGGCAGCAAAACTACCAGAAGGGACTGCAGCGCCAGTTGGGTGGTGAAGATGGCGCCGGTATCCAGGAACCTGGCCAGCAGAATGGACAGGAAAAGCACCAGGGCAGCCTGCCAAATGCCGGGACCCAGCCAGTGCACCAGGGCGTCGCCCACGGCAATGCCAATGGTGCAGCCCATGCCAACCTCCAGCACCCGGCGAAGGCGCGGGTCCCTCGTAAAGCCCAGCGCAATAATGGCGCTAGTGGCCGCAAATAGAGGGCCTTGGTGCCCCAAGACCAGTTCGGAGAAGTAGTAGGCGCCCACCGCGCAGATGGTCATCATCAGGGCCTGGACAACGGAGCTGTAGCTGCGGCGCAAACCCAAACGGGCGCGACGCTTGAGGAACAGTGCTGTTGCTGCCGGCTTGGTGTGCTCCGCCGGGGCTGACTCGGACATGATGCCAAGTCTATGCTTCGCCGGGCCAAAAACCCGATGGCCCGGTGCCAACCCGCGGCGTTGGCCGCCGACCCCAGCGCAAAGCCAGGCTCAAAGCGGAACCGGTGTGACCGGCGTCGTACGGCAAAACCAAGAATCCCATTAGCGTTAACCTTCCGTTCATCTAGGTGGGGGTGTTGCGTTACCTCGGTTGCTTAACGTCGAAGAGTAATGAATCGAAAGCAACCCAACGAAGAGGTAGATCGCGTGAAGGCACTTCACATTGGCCGCGTGGCAGCAGTACTCACAGTCGGCGCATTGGCGCTGACAGCCTGCGGAACTGACAACGTGGTGGCAACCGGCAACGGCGCAACCACCGGAGCAAGCACGGGCGCTTCCGTCACCGGCACACTGACCGGCACGGGCGCCAGCTCCATCTCAGCAGCCATGGACGCGTGGAAGGCCGGCTTCGAGTCCGCCAACACCGGCGCCAAGATTCAGTACTCACCCGAAGGCTCCGGCGCGGGTCGCAAGGCCCTCATTGCAGGCGCAGTACAGTTCGCCGGCTCGGATGCATTCCTGAAGGACGAAGAGCTGGTTTCCGCCCAGGAAAAGTGCGGGCCCGACGGCGCCATCAACGTCCCCTGGTACATCTCACCGATCGCCGTGGCGTTCAACGTTGAGGGCGTGAAGGAGCTCAAGCTCGACGCCGACACGATCGCCAAGATCTTCCGCGGCGAGATCAAGAACTGGAACGACGCAGCCATCAAGGCAGCCAACCCGGACGCCACATTGCCGGATTTGGCCATCACTCCCGTGCACCGCTCGGACAACTCCGGCACCACGGAAAACTTCACTGACTACTTGGCCGCAGCCGCCAAGACTGTCTGGACCGATAAGAAGTCAGGCGACTGGCCCACAGCACTGCCGGGCGAAAACGCGAAGGGCACCTCCGGCGTCGTCAAAACCGTCACCGAAACCGCCGGCGCCATCACCTACGCGGATGACTCGGCCGTGACCGACGCCCTGGGCAAGGTTGAGCTGAAGGTTGGCGACACATACGTGCCCGTCACCGCCGAGGCTGCTGCCATCGCCGTCGACGCCGCCAAGGTGGTTGAAGGCCGCGCCGCTAACGACCTCTCCCTGAAGCTGGACCGCACCACCACAGTGGCCGGCGCCTACCCGGCAGTCCTGGTCTCCTACGGTGTGTTCTGCGCCCACTACCCGGACGCAGCAACGGTTGACCTGGTCAAGTCCTTCGGCACCTTCGTGCTCAGCGAAGACGGCCAGAAGCAGGCAGCCGACGCCGCCAAGAGCGCACCGCTCTCCGCAGCCCTGGCCGCCAAGGCCAAGGCTTCGATCGACTCCATCAGCGTCGCCAAGTAAAGCACAAGCAAAAGGTATTAGATTGTCCACCACCAAGCTCGCACGTCGAGCCGGAACAGGCCGCACCGGAGACAAAGTCTTCTCCGGTGCGGCCCTGGGTGCCGGTGCCCTGATTGTGGCAGTGCTGTTCGCCGTGGCGTTGTTTCTGGTTGTCCAGGCGCTGCCAACGTTCAGTGCTCCCGCTGCCGAGATCACGGGAGGGGAAGGCTTCTTCGCCTACATCTTCCCCATTGTCATCGGCACGCTCATCGCCGCCACCATTGCCCTGATCATCGCCACGCCGATCGGCATTGCCGTGGCCCTGTTCATCTCCCACTACGCCCCGCGCAAGCTGGCCCGTGGCTTGGGTTACGTGGTGGACCTTCTAGCCGCCATCCCCTCGGTGGTTTACGGCGCCTGGGGTGCCAGCTTCCTGGCCTCCCAGTTGAAGGTGCCGTACCAGTGGCTGGCCGAGAACATGGGCTGGATTCCCATTTTTGCCGGTCCTGCTTCAAACACGGGCAAGACCATCCTGACGGCAGGCATTGTGCTGGCCGTCATGGTGCTGCCCATCATTGCCTCACTTACCCGGGAGATTTTCCTGCAGGCACCCATGCTGCACCAAGAAGCGGCGTTGGCGTTGGGTGCCACCCGGTGGGAAATGATCCGCATGGCTGTTCTACCGTTTGCCCGCGGCGGCATCATCAGCGCCGTCATGCTGGGCCTTGGCCGTGCCTTGGGTGAAACCATGGCAGTAGCTCTTGTCCTTTCTTCAGGTCCTTTGATCGCCTCGCTGATCCGTTCCGGCAACCAGACCATCGCCGCCGAGATCGCCTTGGACTTTCCCGAAGCCTTCGGCCTGCGCATGCACGAACTCATTGCAGCCGGCCTGGTGCTCTTCCTCATCACCCTGGCAGTCAATATGGTGGCCCGTTGGATCATCAACCGCCACAAAGAATTCTCGGGAGCTAACTAATGGCCACGCTCATGACTGAACGTAAACGCTCCGCACTGACCCGCGGCCGTCTCCCCAAGTACACCCCAGTTGTCATTGCCGTCAGCGCAGTCATTGTGGCCGCGGCCCTGATGTCACTCATCGGGTTCAACGTCTTTGGCTGGGGAATCCTCTCCGCCGTGCTGTTCGCCGCGGGCAACGTGGGCGCGTCCGCCGTCGTCGAAGGACGCCGCAAGGCCACCGACAAGCTGGCCACCTCGGTGGTCTACGGCGCCTTCCTGGTAGCCCTGCTGCCGCTGATCTCAGTCATCTGGACCGTTTTGGTCAACGGTGTTCCCGGACTGCTGACCCCCGGCTTCCTGAGCACGTCCATGAACGGCGTGACGGGCGCCGTGGACAACGCCTCCGTCAAGGACGGCACCCCCGTTTTGGGTGGCGTCTACCACGCGCTCATGGGCTCGGTCATGATCACCCTCTGGGCCACCCTGATCTCCGTGCCCGTGGGCCTGCTAACAGCCATCTACCTGGTTGAATACAGCGCAGGCAACAAGTTCTCCAAGGTCATCACGTTCCTGGTGGACGTCATGACGGGCATCCCCTCCATTGTGGCCGGCCTGTTTGCCGCAGCGTTCTTCGCCATGATCCTGGGTCCCGGCACCAAGACCGGGTTCGTGGCCGCCGTGGCCCTGTCAGTGCTCATGATCCCTGTGGTGGTGCGCTCCAGCGAGGAAATGCTCAAGATTGTGCCGAACGAGCTGCGCGAGGCCGCCTACGCACTGGGCGTGCGCAAGTGGCGCACCATCCTCAAGGTGGTCATTCCGACGGCGATCTCCGGCATCGCCTCAGGTGTCACCTTGGCCATTGCCCGCGTCATTGGCGAGACCGCCCCGCTTCTGGTGACGGCAGGATTTGCCACCACCATCAACATGAACGTGTTCTCCGGCTGGATGGCCTCACTGCCCACGTTCATTTACACGCAGATCATGACGCCCACCTCGCCGTCCAACGCTGACCCGTCCACCCAGCGTGCCTGGGCAGCTGCGCTGCTGTTGATCATCCTTGTCATGCTCCTGAACCTCGGGGCCCGCCTGGTGGCCCGCCTCTTTGCGCCGAAAACCGGCCGCTAACTTTTTCTTAGAAGGAACCCTAGCTATGTCCAAACGTATTGATGTCAGTGATTTGAATGTTTACTACGGCGATTTCCGTGCCGTGGAGGACGTCAGCATCACCATTGAGGCCAAGTCCGTCACAGCGTTCATTGGCCCCTCGGGCTGTGGCAAGTCCACGTTCCTGCGCACCCTGAACCGCATGCACGAGGTCATTCCCGGCGCACGCGTGGAGGGCAAGGTGCTCCTGGACGGAGACAACCTCTACGGCGACGGCGTTGACCCCGTCACCGTGCGTAGCCAGATCGGCATGGTGTTCCAGCGTCCCAACCCGTTCCCCACCATGAGCATCCGCGACAACGTGCTGGCCGGCGTCAAGCTGAACAGCCGCCGTATCTCGCGCGGCGATGCAGATGCTCTGGTGGAGAAGTCCTTGCAGGGCGCCAACCTCTGGAACGAAGTCAAGGACCGCCTGGACAAGCCCGGCTCCGGCCTCTCCGGCGGCCAGCAGCAGCGCCTGTGCATTGCCCGCGCCATCGCCGTGTCACCGGACGTGATCCTGATGGATGAGCCGTGCTCGGCCCTTGACCCCATCTCCACGCTCGCGATCGAGGACCTCATCAACGAGCTCAAGGACGAGTACACGGTGGTCATCGTGACGCACAATATGCAGCAGGCGGCTCGCGTCTCAGACAAGACCGCCTTCTTCAACATTGCCGGCACCGGCAAGCCCGGCAAGCTGATCGAGTACGCGGACACCGCCACCATCTTCAACAACCCGGGCGAGAAGTCCACCGAGGACTACGTCTCCGGCCGCTTCGGGTAACCCCACGCCCTCCCACGGGTGGCACCCTCGCCGGGGGCGTTCGCCGGGCCGAAGGATAGACCTATGTCCACTGCGACCCTCGTCAGGCCCAACTGTCTGTGGACTACATATGCGCAGGACCCGCTTTGGGTCTTGCGCATAATGTTTTATGCGCAGGACTCGCTGTGAGTTCCCCGCACAATTTCGGGGCGCCCTCTACGCCAGCGGGGAGAACTCTACGCCAGTGGCGAGAGGGCCAGGAAGAACAGTGCACCCAACGCCAAACACGCAACGGGTGTGGCCAGCCAGGCAAGGACAATCTTGCGCAGCACCCGCCCGTTCGTCGCGGCAAAGCGCTGGTTGGCGCCGGCCCCTGCAATGGCACTCGTGACCGTGTGGGTTGTTGACAGCGGCATGTGCAGGCCAATGGCACCCACAAACAACAGCCCCGCACCGATAATCTGTGCCACAAAGCCGCGCATGGGATCGATCCGGACCAGCCGGTGACCCAGGGTGTAGGAAATTCGCCAGCCGCCGCACAGGGTCCCCGCGGCCAGCAGAACAGCTGTGAAGATGGGCACCCACAAGGGCACCTCCCCGGCGCCTATGGCACCGGCGGCTATCAACGCAAACAAGACAACCGCCGTCGTGCGCTGGCCGTCTTGGAGCCCATGGCCAAAGGCTACAGCGGCCCCCGCCACCGACTGGAGCTGGCGTGAGCGTCGGTTGACGCGGTTGGGTGCGGTGTTTCTGGCGGCCCACGATGTTGGGTAGACGGCGGCGAAACCCAGCGCGAACGCCACCACGGGGGAGATGAGCAGCGGCAGGAGCACCAAGGTCAGCATGGTGGTGTTGATGCCATCAAGCGGGGCATGGCCCATGACCGCCGAGCCCAGGGATGCCCCCACCAGGGCGCTGATGAGAGCGTGGGTGGAGGAGGACGGGAAACCGCGCCACCACAGGTACAGGCCCCACAGGCAGGCACCAATGAGGGCCGCCAGCAACAAAAGCAACCCCACGCGTCCCGGCGGCACGGTGAATAGCCGGTCGGCGAAGGTGGCCGTCAGCACCACGCTGAGCAATGCGCCCACGCAGTTGAATATGCCTGCAAGAAACACGGCGACTGATGGCGTCAGGGCCCGGGTCCGCACAGATAGGGCGACGGCGGCTGAGGCGTCGCGGAAACCGTTCAGGAACGCGAATAGAGCTGCCGTGGCAATGACGGCACCGAGCAGGAACGCTATCAAGGTCAAGATTCCTTGACGATGATGCTGCCCACCTGGGTGGCAACTGCGCGCATCTGTCGGCTCGCGGACGCGAATTGGTCAGCCAGGGTCTTGTACTTGGCGAAGGTGGTGGGGCTGTGGTCCTTGAGCAGCTCGGACACCAGGACCCGGTGGGTGTGGTCTGCCCGTTTTGCCAGCCGCAGGACCTCCAGCCAGTAGTCCTCCAGGCTGTCCAGATCATTCAGGGAGCGCATGGCGGTGGCCGTGAGTTCAGCCTGCCGGGAGAGGATTTCCAGCTGGTCACTAACACGGGTGGGAATCCGGTCGAGGGTATACAGCTCCACCACTTCGGCGGCACCCGTGAGGATTTCGCTGGTCTCGTTGAGCAGCTGGCCCAGGGAATACAGGTCTTCGCGGGGCAGCGGATTGATGAAACTGGTCCGCATTGCGGTCAGCAGGGTGGCGAAGTTGGCTGTGGAGGCAGCTTCCTCCTGACGCAGCGATTCGGTGAGGGCTGCGAAGTCCGCCCTGTCGGCTCCGAGCAGTTCCGCCAGGGTGTGGGTGGCGCCCAGAATGTGTTCTGACATGGTCACCAGCGCTTGCAGCCCTGCGGTCTCCTGGGGAAAAAGTCGAAACTTCACTATGAGGCCTTTGTCGAAAGCGGATTCCTGCAAAACCCGAATATTTAGGGCATAAAAGTGGTGTCGAACCGGGAGCGCCTCTCGGCACTGGGCCGCTCTAGGCGGCTATAAAATGGAGCCCGGGGGTTCCACGGTTCGACACCGCTTTCAGTCTTCTACGTCCGGCCCCAAGTGTCAACTGAGGGGCATTTTCCTAGTCCAGTTCGCCCTTGCGCCAGGACTTGGCGGCGCCCTCTAAATCCTCAGCCGTGCGCACCAATTGGTGCGCTTTCCTGGTGAGGGCCGCAGCATGTTCCTCGTGAGCAGCCTCACGTTCAACGGCCATGGTGGCCTGGCCCAGCGCAACCACTCGGCAAAACGCTGCTGAACGGTCCAGCGCAACGTCGAAGTCGCCGTCGAACGCGCCGGACAGAATCGCGTTGGCCATGGTGGTGATTTCCTCGGCTCCCGGCGGCTCGGCAACACCGGCCACGGCGTTGGCCACCTGGGCCTTTTGCTGGCCCGCCCGGAAAAACACGCTGATGCCCTCGGGGTCCTGCAAGGTGGCGGCGCGGAGGGCGTACAGGCGCCACAGGGCGCCCGGGAGGGAGCGGGCGGGGCTCGCAGCCCACATCTCGGCAATGGCCTCGAGTCCCTGTTTGTCAGCAAGTTTCACAAGCCTCTTGGTGACATCCGGGTCATTGCTGGCCCGTCCACTGTGCACCAAGGCCCTGGCGGCAAGATGCGCGGCTTCAGACACGCGTGCCGGATCGATGCCCCCAGCGAACTGCTCAAAGTCGGCAGGCGAAAACGGTACCGGCTTGTGCGGGCGGGGCGTGTTGTTGGCTGGTCGATCATTCATGACACGAACACTACCCCCGCTGCCCGGTGCGGTCGATAGAACAGGCCCACTGGCGCCAAATCTGTGGATTCTGCGGGTGGCGCCCGGCGGCGCAGCGGCGCGGGTGCCGGGATTTGGCCTTCAATTGCATTCTGGCGCATGCCGTGCGGTAGTCTATTGTGCGGACAACTTCTCCACGGATGGATTAATCCTTGGTAGGCGTTGCCGCTAGGTCGGGCCTTTAGCTCAGTTGGTAGAGCATCGGACTTTTAATCCGTGGGTCGCGGGTTCGAGCCCCGCAGGGCCCACCAGCAGAGCCGCAGTTCGGAGCCACTTTTTGTGGTTCCGGGCTGCGGCTCTTTTTTGTTTGGTGGGAGTTTTGCCGCTTAGGGGCGGTGCCTGCCGGGATGGCAAGATAGTCACATGAGAACAACTGCCCCCGCACTTGCCCTGACCATCGCCGGATCCGAAGCGACAGGCGGTGCCGGTGCCCAAGCCGACCTCAAAACGTTCCAGGAACTGGGCGTCTTCGGCATCGTCAACCTGACCTGCATTGTCTCCTTTGACCCCAAGGACAACTGGAACCACCGCTTCATGCCCGTTGACCAGCAGGTCATTGCCGACCAATTGGAAGCCACGACGGCGGCCTATGGTTCCGCGTCCGGCGCGCCTTCCGTGCTGGAGACAGTCAAAATTGGCATGTTGGGCAGCCCCGCCACCATCAGCACAGTTGAAACAGCCCTCAAGGCGGCGGCTTTCAAGCACGTAGTCCTTGACCCCGTCCTGATCTGCAAGGGCCAGGAGCCCGGCCACGCCCTGGACACCGATCAGGCCCTGAAATCCCAAATCCTGCCGCTGGCCACCTTTGTCACCCCCAACCACTTCGAGGCGGAGTCCCTCTCCGGGCTGGAAATTAACAACCTGGAGGACCTGAAAGCTGCGGCCCGCAAGATCCACCAAATTAGCGGCGCGGCGGTGCTCGCCAAGGGCGGTGTGCGCCTTGACGGCGAAGACGCCGTCGACGTTTTCTTTGACGGTGAAACCCTCGAGGTGCTCAGCGCCCCCAAGGTGGGTGAGGTGGCAGTCTCAGGCGCCGGCTGCTCGCTGGCAGCGGCCGTGACGGCGGAACTGGCCAAGGGTGCCACGCCGTTGGAGGCTGCCCGCACCGCCAAGGCGTTTGTCACCGAGGGCATCAAGAACCGCGTCACTTCCGGCGCGCCGTTCACCGCTCTGTGGCAGGGTGGTGCCGGCGCGTAAATGCCTGCCCGGCACACTGTTGCCAGCTTCTGCTCAGTGTGCCAAGCTCGCTTTATGAGTGAGTTCGCAGCCCAAGAGTCCGATCCCTTTGACGCCACTGTGCAGATGACGCGCAATGATTCCCGGCACCGCTACGAGCTGTTCGCAGCGGATGATCTGGCGGTCGTCCTCACCTTCAAGGATTTGCCCGGGCACATCGACCTCATCCACACAGAGTCCCAGCCGGGGTTTGAGGGCCGCGGGCTGGCGAAGGTGCTGGCCAGGTACGCCCTGGACGACGTGGTGGCATCGGGCAAGCGCATCATTCCGCATTGCCCCTATGTCCTGCGGTTTTTGGAGAAGCATCCGGAACCCTATACCCAGTACATCGACCTCCCACAGGACGCCTAGGTGGAGCGCCCCACCGCCCTGATCACGGGCGCCACCTCCGGGCTCGGGGCCGAGTTTGCCCAGCAACTGGGCCGCACCCAGCATGACCTGGTGTTGGTTGCGCGCGACCTCGCCCGCCTTGAGGCCAAGGCCGTGCGGTTGCGGGCCGACTTTGGTATTCACGTGGAGGTCCTGCCGGCAGACTTGCTCACGGACGACGGCGTTGCCTCCGTCAGTGCCCGGCTCGCGGACCGTGCCCGGGGCGTTTCGGTGCTGGTCAACAATGCCGGGTTCAGCCTGGTCAAGGCCTTTGAAGACAATAGCGTGGAGGAAGAAACCGACCACCTGCGCATTCTGGCCCGAACCCCAATGCAGCTCACCCACGCGGCGCTGCCGGGCATGTTGGCGCGTGGACACGGCCGCATCATCAATGTCTCAAGCGTCTCAGCGTTCATTCCCCGCGGCACCTACGGTGCTGCCAAGGCGTGGCTGACAAGTTTCAGCCGCTTTGCGAATCTGCGCTACGGACCCAAGGGTGTGGCGGTGACTGCTGTGTGTCCCGGCTTTGTGCACACCGAATTTCACCAACGCATGGGCGCCAACATGGCCGGGGTGCCGTCATGGATGTGGCTCAACCCCGAGCGCGTGGTGCGCGAGGGCCTGGCCGCCAACGCCGCGGGCAGGGGCGTGTCCATTCCGTCCAAGCGCTACGCCACGCTGGTGGCGTTGAGCCGACTGGTGCCGGACAGGCTCGCAGCCGCTGCAGGCAATCGCGGCCGCTAGTCCCCACACCCCTCCCACGATCTGACCCGCAGAAGACGCCGAAAATACACGGTTTTACCGTGATTTTCGGCGTCTTCTGCGGGTCAGATCGGGTGGGAGGCGATGGATTGTTGGCGCAGGTCAATAGCGCGATCAGTCAATAGCGCGTTAAGAAGGGCCCGTGCGCCGTATGGATCGCGTCAAGAACGGATTCGGAGGGCCCGTGCGGGTATCTCCTTGAAGAAGGGGCAGGGTGGTCGAAAAGGCCGCCGCCAATTCTTCAAGGGAGTGAGCGCAACATGGAAGTTAGTGAAAAGTTGATGCCCAAGGGTGCAGGGAGCACGGTGCAGGCGGGGCAGCACGGGGGATATGTTGCCGTGGACGACGCCGGCGAGTTCACGCTGTACCCGACGTCGGCTGCACTGCTGAACGACTTTGAGTATGTGGGCCAGGCCATCTGCATTGTGGGCCGCGACGGTTCCGGCTTCCGGTTGCTGCTAGACGCTGACAGACAGCTTGGCCTGGCAACGGCGTTGGGGCCGGTGGACTTCTCCTGGCTGCGACAGGCCTGGCTGAAGGCCCAGCGGCACAATCCCAGCGAGTATCCGCTGCGGCGCTTCTACCCGGCGGGCAGGGAAACGCTGCTGACCTGCATGTTTGAAACCCTGTACCTGGAACATGCCATGGAACCGGTCCGGTGGAACTGTGTTTTGGATGGTGAGGAAACACACCCGGTGTCCCTGCAGGACATCGACGGCCGCCTGACCAGCAAGAGCCTGGTGGAGCGGGCGCGGGTGCAGGATCCGTTTGGCCACCTGTACCGGCCGGTGCGGGTGCCCGCCCGTGGTGCGCGCGGCCACAACCGCCACGGGAAAGTCACCATTTTTGTGGAGATTCCCGCAGCGGCTGAGGCTGGCCAGCGTGCCGGCTGACACGCCCGCCAGCTGACTGGCACTTGCCTACTCCGGCCGGCCCACCGTGACGGGGATGCCGGCGCTCGGAGTTGCCGGCTCATAAGTGTCATCAAATGGCAGGTGGTCCATGTCCAGGAACGGGTTCTGGTCCTGGGTGGACACCAGATCGTGGGCCTCCGCCATGGTGTCCACGCTGGGCATGGAGCCAGGAAGCGGACGCTGGGACGATTCGCGCAGGAAGTAGATGGCCACGGTGCCGATGGCAGAGGTCAGCATCAGGTAGTAGGCCGGCATCATCTCATCCTGGGTGAGGTTGATCAGCCCAGCCACGATGAACGGGGTTGTACCGCCAAAGATTGCCACGGAGAAGTTGTACGCGATCCCCATGCCACCATAGCGGCTGGACGTTGGGAACAGCGCGGGCAAGGAGGACGCCAGGTTGGACACGTAGAACGTGACGGGGAAGGCCACTAACGCCAAACCAAGCAGCGTTGACCAAACTTCGCCGAGGCTGATCAGCATGAAGGCTGGCATGGCCAGCACCACTGTGCTGATGGAGCCAATCCACAGGACCGGGCGGCGCCCAATTTTGTCCGAGAGCTTGCCCGTCAACGGGATGCACACCGCCATGATGACCAGCACGGGGATGGTCAACAAGGTGCCATGAAGGGGATCGTAGCCCTTGGACTCGGTCAGATAGGTGGGCATGTACGAGGTGAGTGCATAGCCGACCGTGTTGGCCGCGGCCGCCAAAATCATGGCCAGAACAATCTGGCGCCAGTAGACCTTGACCAGCTTGACCGGGCCCTGAGAGGTGTCCTCATCGGCAGCCACTGCAGACTTCGCCGCGGCTTCCTGAGCATCCAAGGTTGCCTGGAACTGAGGGGATTCCTCAATCTTGTTCCGGAAGTAGATGGCAATCAGTCCCAACGGTCCTGCGATCAGGAAGGGGATGCGCCACCCCCATTCCTCCATGGCGGCCTGTCCCAGTGTCATTTGGAGCGCCGAAACCGTTGCGGCACCGAGGGCGAAGCCAATGTAGCTGCCCATGTCCAGGAAACTTGCGAAGTACCCGCGGCGCTTGTCCGGGGCGTATTCGCTGACAAACGTCGTGGCACCGGCGTATTCGCCGCCTGTGGAGAACCCCTGAACCAGCTTGAGCAAAACCAGCAGGGCCGCAGCCCAAATGCCGATCTGTGCGTAGCCGGGCAACAGGCCTACAGCGAAGGTTGATGCCGCCATGATCATCAGCGTTGTTGCCAGCACTTTTTGCCGGCCGATCTTGTCTCCCAGCCAACCGAAGACCACTCCACCCAAGGGGCGCGCCAGGAAGGTTGCTGCGAATGTTCCCAGGAGGAACAGTGTTTGTACCGACTTGTCAGCTTCCGGCAGGAAGACGGGCCCCATGGTGGTGATGAGGTAGCCGAATACTCCAACGTCGTACCATTCCATGGTGTTTCCAACCACGGTGCCACTGATGGCTTTTTTGAGCATGGGCTGGTTGACAACGTTGACGTCATCCACGGCCAGCCGCCGTCGTTTGAGTTTGGGCAGAATCTTAATGGGCGGCAGACGAGGCATTTTTGGCCTGGTTTGCGATCGATCTGCGGTGTCCCTGACACCATTTTCCGGTTGAATCATGCTTCGGTCATTGGGCATTTGTACATCCCCTTACGGAGGTCATTTGCTTGCGACTTTCTGCTGCATCGCTATGGGCAGACTATAAATTCTAGCAGATGGACTAATTCAGACCCCGAAGGAGACCTTGCCCACACGCCAAAAAACCCTTGAGAATCCGCGGGATTCGCGAGCCTCAAGGGTTTATTTGGTACGGCCAGGCTATAAAAATGCTTGCCGGGAACGGCGCCCGCTAGGCGTCGTGGTTGGTCTCCAGAATGCGCACCAGCAGCTCCAGGGAGTCACCGGCGGAATCATTCTCGGTGCGCAGCACAACTACCTCTCCGTGCTCCACACCAAGACTCATGAGGGCCAGCATGCTGTCGGCATCCACCGCGTCCTCGGCGGGCTCGCCGACGCGGGAAATCGTGACCTCAAAACCCAGATCGCCGGCTGCTTCGGCGAAGATTGAGGCCGGGCGCGCATGCAGCCCAACGGTGCTGGCAATGGTGGCTGTTCTTTCAATCATTTTTGTCTCCAATACTTGTGTGAAATGTGGTGGCTTAGAGGCCAAGGTCGGCCAAGGCCGGAAGTGCCGCCCTGACAAGCTCGCGAGCCTCGGCCGCGGATGCCGCAGCCACGGCCTGCTCCGCCAACTGGCGTGCCTGCGCCATGCTGACGGTGCGCAGGACGGCGCTGACGGCGGGGATGGCGCGCGCAGTCATGGACAGGCTGCTGACGCCCAGTCCTGCCAGTACGACGGCGAGGGCGGGGTCGGCTGCTGCCTCACCGCACACTCCCACGGGCTTGGGTGTTGCGCCGTCGAGCGGTGAGTGCTTGGCCTGGGCGGCAGCGCCGTTGACTGTTGCCTGCACCAGCGCCAGAACCGCAGGCTGCCACGGGTCATTCAGGGCTGCCAGCGGACCCAGCTGCCTGTCGGCGGCCATGGCGTACTGGGTGAGGTCGTTGGTGCCAAGGCTGGCAAATTCAACCCGGTCCAGCAGGTGCCGGGAGGTGAGGGCCGCTGAGGGGACCTCAACCATGACGCCCGGGGTTTGCAACCCGGCCGTTGCGCACATGGCCGCGAAGTCGGCCGCCTCGGCGGGTGTTGAGATCATGGGGGCCATGACCCACACGACTGCCGCGGATTGTTTCGCGGCGTCGGCAATGGCCGCCAGCTGGCGGGCCAGGACCCCAGGTGTGGTGCTGTCCGTCCGGTAGCCACGAACACCCAGGGCCGGGTTGGGTTCGGTGGAATCGGTGAGGAACGGCAGGGGCTTGTCAGCGCCGGCGTCGAGGGTGCGGACAACCACCTTCGCACCCGGGAAGGCGTCAAAAACTCCCTTGTAGGCGGCAAGCTGCTCGTCGTGGCCGGGTTCGGTGTCGTGGCCCAGGAAACAGAATTCGGTGCGCAAAAGACCCACACCTTGCGCGTTCGCGGCGGCTGCCGCCCGCGCATCCTTGGCGCCGCCCACGTTGGCCAGCAGCGCCAACGGGGTCCCGTCGGCTAGCTGACCCGAACCGTCAAACACGCTCAACAGGGTGGCCTGTTCGGTCCACTTTTGGGCCGCAGCGGCTTCTTCCCGCCCCGGGTTGGTGGAGATACTTCCGGCCGCGCCATCCACAAAGACAAGCTCGCCGTCGGCCAGTTCCGTCACGCCGCGCGCGGCAACCACCGCCGGCAGCCCCAGACTGCGGGCAATGATGGCTGTGTGCGACTGCGGCCCGCCACCGGCGGTGACCAAGGCGATGACCTTTGCGGGGTCAAGTGTTGCCGTGTCTGCCGGGGCTAGGTCGTGGGCGACCAGGATGAAGGGAACCGGCGAATCCGGAATTTCCGGGGCAGGAACGCCGCGCAAGGTGGCAACAATGCGGGAGCGGACATCGAGAACGTCGTGGGACCGCTCCGCCATGTAGCCGCCCAGGCTGATGAGCATGGCCGCAACAGCGTCCCCGGCATCCCAAATGGCTCGCTCGGCGGAAAGTCCCGTGTTGATGAGCTTGATGGCCGCCTTGATCAGCATGGGATCCGTGGCCATCAGCGCCGTGGCTTCCAGCACTGCCTTGCCGTCGCCCGTGGCCCGGCCCGCGCGCTCCAGCAGGGTCGCCTTGACGCTCGCCCCAGCCTCCTTGAGCTTGGCAGCGGCAGCCTCGGCCGACGTCGAACTTGCCAACTTTTCGCCCGACGGCGGTGCGCTCAAGGCGGGGGGCATGATCCGTACCGGGCCCACCACGCGCCCCGGGGTGACGCCGACGCCAACATAGCTTTGCATAAGGCTTCCTTTGAAAGTCATTGCCGGCGCCTAGCTGGACTGGCCGACGAGTTGCGTTGTGGCAACACTATCAACGGGCTTGCGGACGGCCCAGCGTTTGAGCCCCACTACTGCGAAGGCGGCGATGACAGTGCCCACCGCGATGGACAGGGCGAACATGCCCAGGTTGCCGATCGCGAAGAAGACGAAGAAGCCACCATGGGGTGCCTGCGAGGTCACGTGGAACGCCATGGTCATGGCGCCTGTGACAGCGCCGCCGAGCATTGCTGCCGGGATGACGCGCAGGGGATCGGCCGCCGCGAACGGGATGGCGCCCTCGGAGATGAACGAGGCCCCCAGGAGCCAGGCAGCCTTGCCATTTTCACGCTCGGCCAGGGAGAAACGCTTCTTGTCGATGGTGGTGGCCAGGGCCATGGCCAGCGGCGGAACCATGCCGGCGGCCATGACGGTTGCCATGATTTCCCACGGGGCCTGGTTGGCAATGCTGCCCGCGCCCAAACCGGCCACGGCAAAGGAGTAAGCCACCTTGTTGACGGGGCCGCCCAAATCGAAGCACATCATGAGTCCCAGGATGATGCCCAGAACGACTGCGGATGCCCCGGTCATGCCTGTCAGCCAGCTGTTCAGTGCCACAGTGAGCGCAGCGATGGGTGCGCCAAGGAACAAGAGCATGGCGCCGGAGGCAATGATGGAACCGAGCAGCGGGATGATGACCACGGGCATGAGTCCGCGCAGCCAGCGCGGAACGCTCCAGCTGCCGATCCAGTATGCGGCAAGGCCGGCCAGGATGCCGCCCACCAGGCCGCCCAGGAATCCAGCATCCATGAAGACAGCAATGGCACCTGCCGTGAAGCCGGGCGCAATGCCGGGCCTGTCGGCAATGCCGAAGGCGATGTAGCCGGCCAGGGCGGGGACCAGGAAACTCATGGAGAGCTTTCCGATCATGAAGGCAACCGCGCCCAGATACGTGAGGAGTCCGCCGTCGGGCAGATTGAACAGGCTGTTCTGCAGGACAACCTTCTGGGCCACATCTGTGATGTCGTAGCCGCCCAGCAGGAAGCCCAGTGCGATCAACAACCCACCACCGGCCACAAACGGGATCATGTAGCTGACGCCCGTGAGCAGGACCTTCTTGATTTTGGTGCCCAGGTGCTCATTGGCGGCGCCGGCCTTTTGGTCCGCCGTTTCCTCGGCGCCAAAGTGCGGCACCCTGTGCGCATGAGGGTCCGTGGCGGCGGCAAGGGCCTCCTGGATCATCTTGGCCGGCTCATCAATACCGCGCTTCACGGGGGCATTGATCACGGGTTTGCCGGCAAAGCGCTCCTTGCCGCGAACATCCACATCCACGGCAAAGATCACGGCATCCGCCGCGTCAATGATCGCCGGATCCAGCGGTGTCACAGCGCCCGAACCCTGGGTTTCCACCTGTAGGTCAATGCCGGCTTCCTGCGCGGCGAGCACCAGGGAATCGGCGGCCATGTACGTGTGGGCAATGCCCGTGGGGCACGCGGTCACGGCAACGAGCCGCAACGGGCGAGGGGCAGCCGCCCCGGCTTCACCGCCATTGGGGGTCCCGCCCGCTCCGCGGTGCCCGACCACACCCGGCCCCCCATTGGCGGTTTCGCCGGGGGTGGGTGCTGCGCCCGGTGCGGTTGTTGCCGCTGCCTTTGGCTTGTCTTCAAGGGCGTCTGCAACCAGGGCTATGATTTCGGCCGGGGTTGCTGCTGCACGCAGGGCTGCCGTGAAGTCCTTTTTGATGAGTGAGCGGGCCAGCTTGGAGAGCAATTTCAGATGCGCGTTGTCTGCACCTGCGGGGGCTGCAATAAAGAAGATGATGTCTGCCGGGCCGTCTTTGGCACCGAAGTCGACTGCGGGGTTCAGGCGCGCCATGGCAAGCGTGGGTTCCAGGACTGCCTCGGAGCGGCAGTGCGGGATGGCGATGCCGCCGGGAACGCCCGTGGCGGTTTTTTGTTCGCGTGCCAGGGCGTCGGCGAACAGGCCTTCAACGCCGGAGGCGCGGCCCGTTGCGGCAATGAGTTCGGCAAGGTGGCGGATAACGTCTGTGGTGTCCGTGCCCAGATTGGCGTCAAGGAGCACCAGATCGGTAGTGATGAGAGTTGTCATGTCAGATCTCTTCGGCTGAGGCCAGAGCCGTCACGGTGACGGCGGCGGGGGTGGTTTGTGCAAGGGCCGGAACCATGGTTCCGGGGAGAGAAGCTGCGGCCGCCCCATGGGCCACAGCTTGCTGCAGGCAGGCTTGGGCGGAGTCTCCGCGCAAGGTGCTCAGCAGATATCCGGCAAGGGCACTATCGCCGGCGCCGACTGTACTTTTTGCTTCGATGGCCGGGCCGCGACCATGCCAACTGCCCTCTGGGGTGACCAAAACGGCACCCTTTGAACCAAGGGTGGCCAGGACTGCGCCAACTCCCTGCTTGACCAGCGAGGATGCTGTGCCCGCGGCCAGGGCCGGATTGGATTCCAGTTCGGCTCCGTTGCCGGTGCCTGTCAGCTCGGCCAGTTCCTCGCCATTGGGTTTGATGAGATCCGGGGCGCTGCGCAGGCATTCGCGCAGCGGTTCCCCGGAGGAATCAACGGCGATTCTTGGGGCAGCGGTTCCGTAGGCAGCACGCACAGCGTCAATGACGAGGGCGTAAAAATCGCTGGGTACCCCCGGCGGAAGTGAGCCTGCCAGCACAAGCCAGGATGCGCCGTCGGACTTCTCAACCGTCAGCTCCAGCAGCGCAGCAACGTGCTGCGGTGAGAGCGTGGGGCCGGGCTCGTTGACCTTGGTGGTGGTCCCGTCGGGCTCGGTGATGGCAACGTTGCTGCGCAGCGCCGCGCCGATGGGAAGGGTGATGTGCCCGATGGCTTCAGCATTCAGGGCGCGGACAACGGCGTCGTCAGGGTCTCCCGGCAGCAGGGCGAGGGCCCCGACCCCGGAGGCGGAAAGGGCCCGGACAATGTTCACGCCCTTGCCGCCGGGGTGCTGAGAGGCGGAGTGCGCGCGCTGGACCTCCCCGCGTTCCAAGGGGGCGGCCAGCTCGATGGTCCGGTCAAGGCTGGGGTTGGGTGTCAGGGTGAGGATCATGCGATCACCACGTCAACGCCGGCGGCGGCCAGGGCGGCGGTCAGGTCGGGGGAGGGCTGGGAGGTGGTGATCAAGGTGTCGATCTCCTCAAGGGTTGCGAAGCGAACAAGCGTTTCCGTTCCGAGTTTGGAGGCGTCGGCCAGGACTACAACCTGGCGGGCCGCCCTGACCATAGCCGTTTTGGTGGCCGCCTCAACGGGGTCGGGAGTGCTCAGGCCAAAGTCGGCGTGGATGCCATTGGTGCCGATGAAGGCGATGTCGGGTCGCAGCGCGCCCAGCTGCTCGGTGGCGCGGGCACCAACAACCGCGCTGGTCAGGCCCCTGACCCGTCCGCCCACAATGTCCAGCAGGAGGTGGGTGTTGGTGCTCAGGGAGGCTGCGGTGGGCAGGGAGTTGGTGATGACCAGTAGTTCGTCCCCTGCCTTGGCCGGTGTCCACTTGCTCAGCCGCTCGGCGAGGGCCGCAGTGGTGGTGCCGGAGTCCAGTAGGACAGAGGCCGTAGGGGCGTGGGGGATCAGGGCCATGGCAGCGGTGGCAATGCGCTGTTTTTCGTCCAGGCGCTGGCTCTGCCGCTCAGTCAGACTCAGCTCGGTTCGGGTGAGCCGGTCCAGGGCAACGGCGCCGCCGTGGACGCGACGGAGCAGCTCCGATTCCTCCAATGAGGCCAGGTCGCGGCGCACCGTCTCCTGCGTGATGGCGAACAGTTCGGCCAGCTCATTGACACCGACCCGGCCCTGGGCGCTGACGAGTTCGGCGATCTTCTGGTGCCGTTCCTCTGCAAACATGCCGATTCCTTCCACAGCTACTTTTGGTGCGCGTGACGGGCGTCACGATGTTGTTTCACATGACTTTATCTGCGTTTATCTTTGATTGTCAATATGTTTCCCACATAAACACAGAAATGCGGGTGCCGGGCGGTGTGGAGGGGCGCCCCAATTGTGCGCTTTTGCGGCTCAACTGCGGTTTTCCGGCTTGGCGGCGGTTCACAACCCGCCGTCAAGCCGCCAAAGCGCAGTCATGCGGAAGTCATCTCCGAAAGGGCCGCGGCCATTAGTAGTCTTAGGCCATGGATACGGTTTTGTTCTCCCGCCCGGAGCAGGAGCGGGCCGGCACGCCGCTTTTGCTGATGCTGCACGGCTATGGTTCCAACGAGACCCGCATGGCGGAGCTGTTCAGCCAGCTGCCCAGCGGTTTCACGTGTGCTGCACCCCGGGCTCCGCTGGAAATTTCCGGCGACTACGGGTGGTTCCTGCTGGACTACTTCCTCGCCAACGACTTCGCGGAGGTGGTGGGTGCGGCCGCTGCCGTCCTGAGCTGGTTGGACACGGTGGTGGCCAAACACCAATTCAGTTCCGTTTCAGTGCTGGGCTTCTCACAGGGCATGGCCATGGCCACCACAGTGCTGCGGCTGCGCCCGGAGTTGTGCACCGCCGCTGTGGGCCTCTCCGGGTTTGTGCTGCAGAATGAACTGCTCGCCGCCATGGAACCGCTGTCCACCCGGATCCCCTTCTACTGGGCCCACGACCCCGCCGACCTGGTCATCAACCCTGACGCCACTGCCTTCACTGCAGACTGGCTCGCGGTAAACACGGAACTCAGCGACGCCGTGTACCCCGGGCTGGGCCACACCATCAGCGCCGTCGAGATGAGCGACGTCTCGGCCTTCCTGACGGGCCACGTGCAGGGTTCGTTCGTCCCGGACCCGTAGAGCCCCGAGCTGAAGCTACATTCAACCAAATGGTTGATGGCCCCTGCCCCCTGCCCTCATAGGCTGGAAAAGAGGCCCACAGCGGGCCCAACAACAAAGGGGAACAGCATGAAGAAGCTTTTCTATTCGGCATTTGCTTACATGGTCATCGGCGTGCTCTCGGGGCTGTTTTACCGTGAATTCACCAAGGGCAAGGATTTTGCGGGCAGCACCCAGCTCTCCATTGTCCACACGCACCTGCTTACCCTGGGATTCATTGTCCTGTTGATTGTGCTGATCCTGGAAAAGCTGTTCACCCTGTCCGAGTCAAAGCTCTTCAACTGGTTCTTCGCCATCTACAACATTGGCCTGGTCCTGACCGCAGCGATCATGGTGGTCCACGGCATCCTGCAGGTGGACGGCGTCACCGAAGTTTCCGGCGCCATCCCCGGGATTGCGGGACTGGGCCACATCCTGCTGAGTGCCGGCATGGTGCTGCTGTTCCTGGCCCTGCGTTCCAGGTTGTTTGGCGCCAATGCCAAGCACGACGCCGAAACCCCCTCAGCGCTCGTAGGCTAAGTTCCAGCGGAGCCAGGTTTCCCCAACGGGGCCGTTTCCCCCGAGTGAACGTCCGGGCCGTTGTCAGTTTGGGCGGCTACCCTTGAGGCAAAGACACGGCAGGGGATTCGATGGCACGCAAAGACAGCAATCATGGCGGGTTGATGCCCGGACCGGGCTTTGCCCAGTCGGCCGGACGGCCCAACCCTGCGGTGGAAATCGCAGCGGGTGCGGCCTTTGATGAACGGGGCCGCCCTAAACCGGCCGTCCACAGCATGCTGCTTAAGGCGGTGGAGGTCCAGCGTCCGCTGGTCCTGGCGAACCTGCGGCGGCTTCGCAAGCGCTATCCATACGCCACGGCCTTCGAGCTGAGCCAACGGCTGGAGCGCGATTTTCTCTCCGGCGTGGGAACGGGCGGCGCGGCCATTGGGGCAACGGCCATCATCCCCGGGGTGGGAACGGTTGCGGCCTTGTCCATTTCCGCCGCCGCCACTGTGGTTTTCCTGGAGGCAACCGCACTGTATGCCCAATCCATTGCCGAACTACATGGTGTGCGGCTGCAGGATCCGGAAGCCGCGCAAGTCACCGTCATGGCCATTATTTTGGGTGACGAAGGCATTGCCATGCTGCAGGGGCTGACAGGCCACGCGCTGGGCAACGGGAAAACACCCATGCAAACGTGGGGCAAGACTGTCACCAAGAGCATGCCCCTGACCGCCATCAAGGGCATCATCGCACCGATGCAAAAGAGGTTCCTGCGGAAGATGGCCGTCAAGGGCAGCGCTTCCGTAGTGGGCAAGGCTCTGCCCTTTGGAATTGGCGCGGTTGTTGGCGGGGTGGGCAACTACATGATGGGCCGGGCCGTGATTGCCTCCGCCCAGCGCGCTTTTGGGCCGCCGCCCATGATGATTCCCCCCGAGCTGCTGGCCGAACTGGACGCCGCCCGTAAACCTCCCAAGCCGTTGAAGATCAAGGGCCCGAAGCCGCCAAAAGCCCTCAAGAGCTAGCCCAGCCGGGGTTGCGCATCGCCCGTAGCGATGTTGGGGCTTGCGGCGTGGTGGGCGTCGCCGCGTACACACCGACGAAGTCGTGTGTGGTGCGGTGCGGGCACAAGCCCCAACATTGCGAAAGGGCGAACATGCCCTGCTTGCAGCTAGCCGAACACCAGGGTGGCGATGGTGAAGATGGCAAGGCCGGCCAGGGAGCCCACCACCGTTCCGTTAATGCGGATGAATTGCAGGTCCTTGCCCACCTGCAGCTCGATCTTCTCGCTTGTCTCCACGGCATCCCAACGGCCCACGGTGTCCGTGATGAGCGAGGTGATCTCGTGCTTGTAGGTGCCCACCAGGTAGGCAGCGGCGTCGGCTATCCACTTGTTGGCCTTGGCGGCCAGCTCGGGGTCGTTGACCAGTTTGCTGCCAAAGTCCTGCACTGCTGCTGTGAATTTGAGGCGGAGTGCGGAGTTGGGGTCCTCCACTGCATCGGTCAGCGCCGACTTGATGGTGGACCAGGTGCGTCCGGCCAATTCCCGGACCTCCGGGTCGCCAAGAACCTGGTTCTTGATCGATTCGGCCTTGGCGATCATGGCCGGGTCATGCTGCAGCTCCTGGGCCAGGTCCTTGAGGTACTCGTCCAATTTCAGGCGCACCTCGTGCCGGGGGTCGTCCTGGACGGCGCGGGCGAACTTGTAGATTTCCGTGTAGATCTTGTCACCCACCAGTCCGTCCACAAACTGCGGAACCCAGCTGGGGGACCTGTCCGCCACCAGTCCGCTGATGGTGGTGTGGTTGGCCCGGATCCACGTGGTGGAGCGGTCAACCAGGAGATCCACCAGGGCGTGGTGGTGGCCGTCTGCGAAGATCCGTTCGGCCAATTTGCCAATGGGCGGTCCCCACGGGGGTTCGAGTACGTGCTTGCGCACCATGGCCTCGATAATGTCCTGGACGTCGTCGTCCTTGAGGACCGCCATGGCGCCGCGGATAGCGGCCGAGCCTTCGGTGGCCACGCGTTGGGCGCTTTCCGGCTTGGCCAGCCAGGTCCCCACCTTCTGCGCGATCGCGGTGTTGGCCAATTTCTCCGAGACAACAGCTTCGGAGAGGAAGTTGGTTTCCACAAAGTCGGCCAGGGACGCGCCAATCTCATCCTTGCGGTTGGGAATGATCGCCGTGTGCGGGATCTTGATGCCCATGGGGTACTTGAACAGGGCTGTGACGGCAAACCAGTCCGCCAGCGCGCCCACCATGCCGCCCTCGGCAGCTGCGCGGACGTACGTCAGCCATGGGTACTGGTGTTGGAAGGCGAAGGCGAAGCAAAAAACAACCGCCATGAACAGCAGCAAGCCCAGGGCGATGCTCTTCATCCGCCGCAGGGCAGCGGCCTTTTCCGCGTCGCGATGGTGTGCAGTGGCAGAAGTTGTTGGACCCAGCTGTTGTGTTTGCGCCATGCAGTAAGCGTAACGTGATGCCATGACGGTTCAGATCTACGCCCACCGCGGCTCCAGTTCCCACTATGCCGAGCACACGCGTGCCGCCTATTTGCAGGCACTGGCCGACGGCGCCGACGGGGTTGAGTGCGATCTTCACCTCAGTGCCGACGGTGCTTTGGTGTTGTTGCACGACGACGACGTGGACCGGACCTCCAACGGAACCGGCAAGGTGGCGGAGCTGACGCTGGCTCAGCTGCGTGCCCTTGATTTCAGCAGCTGGCACGGGGCAGTGATCCCGCCGGCCTATGGCACCGTGGCCACACAATTGCTCACACTGCCCGAACTCCTTGTGCTCCTTGCCGGGGCGGGCCGGCCCGTGGGACTGGCCCTGGAATTTAAGTACGGCGCCACCTTTGCCCCCGCTTTGATTGATGCCACCTTGGCGGCGCTGCGGCTGCACGGCTGGGACCGGGAGTCCTCCCATGCCGGAGCCATCGACGTCTCCTTCATGAGTTTTCACCCCGAGGCCGTGACGTATTTGGCCCAGCATGTCAGTGCCGGGGCGTTGTGTCAGCTTTTGGAGGAGGTGGCTGTTCAAGACGTCCGGGAGGAATTGGACGTTGGCCCCATAGTTGGCCACACGATGGCCTTCTTCATGCGTCGGGCCATGGTTGAGGCGGAAAAGCTGGTGGACGACGGCGTTGCCCAGCTTGCCGGACCCGGCGTCGACTACCTGCGTGCCAAGCCGGATAACGCCGCGAGATGGCTTGCCGCCGGGCGCACCTTCCGGGTGTGGACTGTGGACAGTGAAGCGGACCTGCTGCTGTGCCTTGACGCGCAAGTGGCGCAGGTGACGAGCAACAGGCCAGCCGAAATCAGGGCGCTGCTTCAGAGTTTCCTTGCGCGGTGAGTTCACAGCCGGAGCTTGACGGCGTGTGATTGCATGGAGTCATGGCATCGCGAATTGAAGACTATGCACTGCTTTCCGATCTACACACTGGCGCCCTGATTGGCCGGGATGGGAGCATCGATTGGCTCTGTTTTCCTCGCTTTGATTCGCCGTCTGTTTTTACTGCGTTGCTGGGAACCGCGGACCATGGCCGTTGGCTCCTGGCCCCCGCCCACCCCGAGGCGGCCGTGGAGCACAGGTCCTACATGGGCCGGACGTTTGTTCTTCAGACACTGTGGCGCACGCCCACGGGCACCGCTCGCGTCACCGAGTTCATGCCTGTGGGTGACCGCCGGGCCTCCATTGTGCGCCGCATCGACGGCCTGAGCGGCGAGGTTGAGTTCAATCAGGAAATCACCGTCCGGCCAGGCTACGGCCGGGTCCTGCCGTGGGTGCGCCGCGTGGCCGAGGGGGACGGCAGCGAGGTGATTGTGGCCGTGGCCGGGCCGGACGCCCTGGTGCTGCGCGGCGATGAGCTGCCCCAGTCCGTTGGTCATCAACACAGCGGGGAATTCACTGTGCGGGCGGGGGAGCGGGTGGAGCAAGAACTGAACTGGTATCCCTCGCATCGGCCCGTACCGAAGTCCATCGACACCACCCTTGCCTTGGCTCAAACGTGCACCTACTGGGAAGACTGGGCGTCCCGTTACAACCAGGACGGCAGGTACGCATCCATTGTGGAGCGCTCTTTGCTGGTGCTGCGGGCGCTGACGCATGAGGACACCGGCGGCATTGTTGCCGCGCCCACCACGTCCCTGCCGGAGGACTTTGGTGGCGCGCGGAACTGGGACTACAGGTTCTGCTGGCTGCGGGATGCTGCGCTGACACTGGAGGCCATGCTGACCCATGGCTACGCCGATGAGGCGCTCAAATGGCGTGACTGGCTGCTGCGCGCCGTGGCAGGGAACCCGGAAGACCTACAAATCATGTATGGCCTCTCCGGAGAGCGGGACCTGCCCGAGGGCGAGCTGGGCCATCTGCCAGGCTACGAGGGGGCCTTGCCTGTCCGGATCGGCAACGGTGCCGTGGGTCAATACCAGGCTGACGTTGTTGGTGAGGTGCTGGTGGCCTTGGAAAAGCTGCGGTTGGCGGGCGGGCACGAGGACCACTTCTCCTGGCCGCTGCAGCAGGCAATGCTGGGCTTCATTGAGAATCACCTGGCGGACAAGGACCACGGCATTTGGGAAATGCGGGGCGAGCTGATGCATTTCACCCATTCACGCGTCATGATGTGGGCGGCCTTTGACTGCGCCGTGCGTGCCGTCCGCGACCACGGTTTGTCCGGGGCGGTGGAAAGCTGGGAGTCCACGCGCGAACTGCTGCGTGCCGAGATTCTGGCCTACGGCTTCAACAGGGAGCTCAACACCTTCACCCAGACGTACGGCGGAACCACCACCGATGCGTCATTGCTGGTGATCCCGCAAGTGGGGTTCGTGGCCTACGATTCCCCGGAAATGCTGGGCACAGTGGCCGCCATGGAAGACGAATTGGTGGGCGAGAAGGGGCTGATTCTGCGCTACCGGACAGACTCCGGAGTGGATGGGCTGGAGCCGGGCGAGCACCCGTTCCTGGCGTGTTCGTTCTGGCTGGTGGAGCAGTACGCCCATTCGGGACGCCGCCGCGAGGCAGTGGAGCTGATGGACACCCTGGTGGGGCTGGCCAATGAACTGGGACTGCTCAGCGAGGAATACGATCTTGGCCAGGACAGGATGGCCGGGAACTTCCCGCAAGCGTTCTCCCACCTGGCCCTGGTGCGCGCCGCCGATGCCCTGCACGGGACGGCGCAGCTGAGCCTGGCCACCAACGCCATCCCCCTTGTCCGCCGGGTGGACGCGAACCCGGAGTTGGCCGGACAACGTGAAAGCATGGGCCAATGAAAGCAAGCAACGTCAGCACCTGGGCCCTGGCCGCCCTCTTGGGTGCCAGTGCAGTGAACCATGTCAGCAATCCCCCGTTTTACTACCCCGTGGTTCCGCCCGTTCTCTGCACGGATTCCAGGACAGGCAAAGCCGGCGAACTTGGTGTCATGACGCGCCGCCAGTGGGTGCTGGCGTCTGCAGTCCCGGAGGCACTGGCCGCGGTGGGGCTCCTGCTGCCTGCCACCCGCAAGGCCTCCGCCACGGCAACAGCACTCATGTTTGCCGGGTTTACTGCTGGCCACGTTTCGGCGCTGCGCCGGGCCTACGGCCCCGATGGCAGCAGCGAGGCACGCCGCATCCATTCGGTGCGCCTGCCGCTGCAGCTGCCACTCATCGCCTGGGCGTGGAGCGTGCGCCGCGCATGAGGCTGGTAGATTCACCGGCGGCCAAGATTGGCGCCTCGATAGCCATTGCCACTGGACTGTACGGAATTTCTTTTGGGGCACTTTCGGTGGCTTCCGGGCTGTCCTTTTGGCAAACAGTGGTGCTAAGTCTTCTGCTGTTCAGCGGCGGCTCCCAATTCGCCTTCATCGGCGTGGTGGCAGGTGGTGGTTCCGGCGTGGCCGCCATGAGCGCATCTGCGCTGCTGGGCATCCGCAACGGCATCTATGGGATGCAGATCAATTCCCTACTGCGCCCCACGGGCTGGCGACGTTTTGTCGCGGCCCACGTCACCATTGACGAATCCACCGCCACCGCAACAGGCCAAACGGACCCGGAGGAGCAAAAACGCGGCTTCTGGGTGGCCGGGTTGGGGATTTTTGTGCTGTGGAACATCATGACGGCCGGGGGTGCGTACATTGGCGGGGCGCTGGGCGACCCCAAGCAATGGGGGCTCGACGGCGCCGCCGTCGCCGCGTTCCTGGGGCTCCTGTGGCCGCGCATCAGGGCTTTCCAGCCGGCGGCGATTGCCATTGTGTGCGCGCTGGTGACATTGCTGGCCATTCCCTTTGTGCCTGCTGGCGTGCCCATTTTGGTGGCAGCCGTGACGGCTGGACTCATCGGGTGGTTCCGGCCCACCCCCGATCCAGGGCATGACACAGACGGCATGGAACCGGACATTGACCCCTATGCGGTCCACCCGGGTCACTCAGGCCATGCCGACGATGCAGGACAAGGGAGGGAATCATGAGCTTGTGGTTTTGGCTGCTGATTTCGGTGGTGCTGGCCTACGCCACAAAACTTGTGGGCTACCTGGTTCCTGCAAAGGTGCTGGACAGCCCCAGGATGTCGCACATTGCAGGAACCTTGACCATTGGCCTGTTGGCCTCACTGACGGTGGTCAATGTGGCCGCCAGTGGAACCAACGTGGTTCTTGACGCCCGGGTAGGCGCCCTGGTGGCGGCAGCTGTGGCGCTCTGGCTGAAGGCACCCTTTTTGGTGGTTGTCATCGCCGGCGCCGCTGCCGCCGCATTGCTACGGCTGCTGGGTTGGCCCTGAGCCGAACGGGGGCTGTGCCGGGTACTGCTGTGCAGGGGGATTTGGCTGGTTGAATTGTTGGCCGAACGCGGCGCCGCCGAACTGGGTAGGCGCGTAGTGCTGCTCATACATCTTTTGCTCGGGTGTCCTGTAGGCCGGGCCCAGATATTTCGCGTCCCCGTAGGAGAGGATGGCGGCGAAGACTACGGGGACAAAGATCAAGCCAACCGTGTAGGCCACATCCTTGCCGAAGGACTTGGCCAGGTCATTGAGCGTGAGAATGGTCCAATAGATGCCGGCGTACGGAATGAACTGCAACCAGAAGTTTGATTCCGGCCGCCCGGCAATCTTGACCATGATCCAGGTGTTGTAAAAAGGCACAAAGGCGGCCCATTTTGGGTGGCCGGCCTTGCCGAACAAGCCTGCCCAGGCGAAGCCGCTGGCCAACCAGACGAGCAAAATAATGAAGGCATATATGCCCATGAACAACGCAAATATCCCCAGTGCCGCAGCCGGATCCATGGAGGAATCGCTGTTGTAGGAGTATTCGTAAGGGTCCGGCGAGGGCGCCAATGGCAGGGCAAGGAGAGTGGAAAGCATACGGCAAACCATATCCGGCCCTAGAAGAGCCGCTCAATGGGCAGAACTGCCCATAATAGAAGCTGCAGTTACACGCAAAAGCTAAAAGAGGAGATTCTCATGATCGTTGCATTCTCGGTGGCACCCAGCGGCACACCCACGGGGGATCCCGCGGGAACTGGCGACGACGCCTCCGTCCACACTGCAGTGGCGGCAGCCGTGAAAGTGGTCCGCGAATCAGGGCTGCCCAACCGCACCAGCTCCATGTTCACCGAAATTGAGGGTGAATGGGATGAAGTCATGGATGTGGTGAAACGCGCCACCGAGGCAGTGGGCCGCTACGGTTCACGCGTTTCACTGGTCCTGAAGGCGGACATCCGCCCCGGCCACACGGGTGAGCTCAGCGGAAAAGTAGCCCGGCTGGAAGGCGCGCTGGATACCCTGGGTGAGTAGCCGGCGTCGAGCATTCCTGGTCGTTTGACCCTTGCGGAACCCGTTTACGCCGCGACACAGCCAAAAAACCGCAGACTCCACGGGCTGGGACGGGTTCGCGATCGCCGTGGTGCGCCGACGCTGGACTACTCTGGGAGGCGTGACTATCTCGCTGCCTGCTGCTTCCTGCCACCCCTCCCTGACTTCCTGATGGGGCGCCAACGCACGCCCAAGAGTGCCCCCGTGGAGCCGGAAGCGGGCGTTTTGGGGCCCGTCGCCGGGACGTTCGCCACGGATACCGGCACGGCTGAGCTGATCCCCGACGGCGACAACCCCAATGGCTGGCTGCTCATGCTCAATGGTGTGCAAAGCTCACATGTGGACCTGGCGGATCCGCTGCGCCTGGACTTTGAGTACATGCGCTGGATCATGGCCCTGGTGCAGGACAGGTGGGTGGCGGGGGAGAAACTCAAGACCCTAAACTTGGGCGGTGCCGCGTGCTCCATGCCCCGCTACTTGGTGGCCGCCTACCCGCAGTCCCGCAACGTGGTGGTGGAGATTGACGGCAAATTGGCCAACTACGTCCGCGATTGGTTTGAGCTGCCGCGGGCCCCGTTGTTGAAAATCCGCGTGGGCGAGGCCCGCGAGGTCACGGAAACTCTCACGGAGGCCAGCCGTGACTTGATCATTCGGGACGTGTTTGCCGGCGCCACGACGCCGCACGCCCTGACAACGGAGGAGTTCACCGCAGCCGCCCGCAGGGTACTTATTCCCGGTGGCGTATATGTTGTCAATTGTGGCGACTCGCCGGCCCTCGCGACTGCCCGCCGCGAGGCCGCCACGATAGCCGCAGCGTTCAAGCACACGGTGATCATTGCCGATCCGCCCATGCTCAAGGGGCGCCGCTCCGGAAACATCATCATTGCCGGAAGCGACGCACCCCTGGGCGACGGCGCAGGCCTGGCCCGCGTGCTGCTCGGCGGGGCCATGCCGGCGCATCTGTGGGACGACGCCAAGGTCCGCCACTTCGGCCGCAGCGCAGTGGTGCTGACCGACGCCGGCTAGCCCACAGTGGTGCTAGCCCACAGTGGTGCTAGCCAGAAGTGGTGCTAGCCCGCGGCGGAGACGGGTTCGCGCTCCAACTGCTTGAGGGACTCGGTGAACTCCTCATCGATGCCGCTGTGGTGCTTGAAGGTGATCAAGCTGACCAGCACTGCCACGGCCAGGTTCAGGAAGAAGCCGGGCACAATCTCGTACATTGTGGCGGCCAGCGGCGACTTGCCCCAGAGCACCACTGTGACGGCACCCGCCAGCATGCCGGCGAGGGCGCCGGCCGTTGTCAGCTTGCGCCAGTACAGGGACAGCAAAATGATGGGGCCGAACGCAGCGCCGAACCCGGCCCAGGCGAACGCCACCAGGCCAAGGATGGAGTCGTTCCTGGCCGAGGCAAGCATGACGGCAACTGCGGCCACAATGAGCACGCCCAGGCGGCCCAGCATGACCTGGGTCTTGGCGGGGGCGTCCTTCTTGACGGCGATCTTGTACAGGTCCTCCACCAGGGCCGAGGAGCACACCAGAAGCTGCGAGGAAATGGTGCTCATGATGGCGGCCAACACGGCCGCCAGAACCAGGCCGGCAATGAACGGGTGGAAGAAGATGTTGGCCAGTTCCAGGAAGACGGCTTCAGGATCGGTCAGTTTCAGTTCCGGGTGCTGCTGGAAGTAGGCGATGCCCACCATGGCCGTGGCGGTGGTGCCCAAGACTGTCATCAGCATCCAGCCGATGCCGATCCGGCGGCCCGCCTTGGCGTCGGCCGGCGACCGCATAGCCATGAACCGAACAATGATGTGGGGCTGGCCAAAGTAGCCAAGGCCCCACGCCGCTGCCGAGATGGCGCCCACCACGGTGCCGCCTGCCACCAGGCTGAACATGTCCGGCTTGACCTGGTTGATGGAGTCGATGGTTGCGGCGATGCCGCCGGTGTGGAACACGCCAACCACCGGGACAACAATTAGGGCCGCAAACACCAGCAATCCCTGGGCCACGTCGGTGTAGCTCGCGCCAAGGAAGCCGCCAAAGAGTGTGTAGAGGATGGTGACGCCACCCACCACAAGGATGCCCATCATGTAGCTGGAGTTGAAGGAGCTCTCAAAAAAGACGCCGCCAGCCACTAGGCCGGAGGAAACATAGAACGTAAAGAACACCAGGATGATGATGCCGGAAACAATCCGCAACACGTGGGACTTGTCCTTGAGCCGGTTCTCCAAGAAGCTCGGCACGGTGATGGAGTCATTGGAGACTTCCGTGTACGACCTCAGTCGAGGTGCCACGAACTTCCAGTTCAGCCACGCCCCGACCGTCAGACCGATCGCGATCCAGGCCTGGAACAGCCCGCCAATGTACAGTGCGCCGGGCAAGCCCATGAGCAGCCAGCCGGACATGTCCGAGGCGCCCGCGCTCAGGGCAGCGACGCCGGGTTTCAGATCCCGCCCGGCCAGCATGTAGTCGCCAAGATCGGTGGTGCGGCGGTAGGCCCACCAGCCGATGCCGAGCATCGCCGCCATGTACAGCGCCATTGCTGTCAGTTGAAAATAGTTGTCCTGCACAGTGTTGCCCTTCCGGCCGGCCGGTTGCCGGCAGGACCTCGTCAAGTATCCACGGGGAGGTGGGTGTGGCCAAACCGCCGGGCCGCCAGCCCTGCATTGCTGAACTAATGGCTGGTTTGCGGCGCAAGGCCAGCGATTTAACGTCCACACCTTCGACGCCGGGCACCCGCCTGGCGGGCGGGTCAGCGGCGGGCGGGTGCCGCCGTCGTGCACTCCACGGGGGACGATTCGTCAACCAGCACAGCGCGTTCGCGACCCTTTCCGCGCACCCACAGTTTGAAGGCGACAGTCAGCAGGACTAGCCAGAAGCCGCCCACGTAGAGGGCAATGCGGGTGTCCGGGTAGATGCCCAACAGCACAATCACACCCACCATGAACACGCCCGTCATGGCTGATGCCAGCGGCCAGAGGGGGACGGGGAAATGGGAGGGTGCCAGGGCCTTGCGGGCAATTTCGCGCTTCATGGCCACGTGCGAGGCCAGGATCATGAGCCAGACCCACACGGTGGCGAAGGTGGCGATTGAGGCGATAAGGAGGAAGACGTCCTGGGGGATGGTGGCGTTGAGGACCACGCCCACCAGCAGGACACCCGTCATCAGAACAACCGTCATCCAAGGGACACCCGAGCGGGATACTTTGCCGAAAACGGCGGGTGCGTGGCCTTGTTGGGACAAGCCGTAGAGGACCCGGCCGGAGCCAAAGATGTCGCTGTTGATGGCGGAGAGAGCTGCCGTGATGACAACAGCGTTGAGGATATGTGCCGCTAAGGGAATACCTAGGGAGTCGAAGATCTGCACGAACGGGCTAGTGTCGCCGGTGATTTGATTCCACGGGATCAGCGTCATGAGCACGCCCAAGGTCAGTACGTAGAACAGCAGAATACGCACCGGCACTGTGTTAACGGCTGCCGGAATGGACTTGGCGGGGTCGGCGGCCTCGCCGGCCGTCACGCCAATGGTTTCTATGCCGCCAAAGGCAAACATCACCACGGCGAACGCTGCCAGCAGGCCCACCCAGCCGTTGGGCATGAAACCGCCGTGGTCCACCAGGTTGTTCAGGCCGGCAACAGTTGGGGCGCCTTCCAGCTGGAAGCCAAACACGATGATGGCCACGCCTCCTGCGATCATGGCAATGATGGCCGATACCTTGACGAGGGAGAACCAGAACTCCAGCTCGCCGAAGACCTTAACGCTGAGCAGGTTGATGGCCGCCAGGAAGAAGATGATGGCCAGAACCCAGATCCAGCGGGGGACGTCATTGAACCAGAAGCCCATGTAGATGCTGAACGCCGTCACGTCGGCAATGGCCACAATGGCCATTTCAAAAACATATGTCCAGCCCGTGATAAATCCGGCCAGCGGTCCAAGGTAGCGGCTGGCGTATTGGCCGAAGGAGCCGGAGACGGGGTGGCGCACGGCCAATTCACCCAGGGCGCGCATCACCATGAAGACGGCGGCGCCGGCAATGATGTACGCCAAAAGAACTGCGGGACCGGCCTTTTGGATGGCGCTGGAGGACCCGTAGAACAAGCCCGTGCCGATCGCCGAGCCCAACGCCATGAAGCGGATGTGGCGGGCGTTCAAGCCACGTTTAAGGACGGAACCATTGGCGTTCATGCGTGAGCTTTCTAACACAGTGCGCGGCCGCGGCAGGGGAGACCTGCGCCACTAAGGGGTTGATTGGTGGTGGCTGACGTCACTTTATGGGGTGGTTTCATGCTGAAAGTGTCCAATTTCGCCCCAGAATCTGGGATTTCAGACTGCAATATTCTATATTGAGAAAAGACTGCTGGCGATTTCGGTGTAAAACTAGGAAGCCATGACAACTACTGCAAGGACGCCGTCTAAAGTACCTGCGGCAGAGAACACCCTGCGCATTCTGAAATTGCTGTCCTCCAAGCGGGGGCCGCTGGCGGCATCCACCATTGCGACCACGCTCGATTTGCCGCGCTCAAGCGTCTATCACCTGCTCGGCGTCATGGAACAAAGCGGCTTCGTGATGCACCTGCATGAGGAGCAGCGCTACGGCCTGGGCGTTGCCGCCTTTGAACTCAGCAGCGCCTACTCACGCCAAGAACCGTTGTCCCGTTTGGGGAGGCCGCTGCTGGCTGCCCTGGTGGACAAGATCGGTGAAAGCGCCCACCTTGCCGTGCTGCATGGGCGCGACGTTCTCTACATTGTTGAGGAGCGCGCCAAGCACCGCCCCTCCCTGGTGACGGATGTGGGCGTCAGGCTGCCCAGTCACCTGACAGCGAGTGGCCGCGCCATCCTGGCCGCCCTGCCCAAATCCCAGGTCCGGGCCCTATATCCCAATGCGGCCGCATTCAGCTCGCGCACCGAGGTGCCGGACCCCATTGGCAAATACTCAACCCTCTCGGCGCACCTAGACCAGGTGCGGCTGCGCGGCTACTCAACTGAGAGCGGGGAAGTCACTGATGGCTTTGCCTCCGTGGCCGCAGCAGTGACAGACCACGTGGGCTGGCCCGTGGCGGCCGTTGCTGTGACGTTCCTGGAGGAAAAAGTGCCCGCCGATCAGTGGCCCGCCCTTGCGCAACGCGTCAGCAAGGTGGCTGCGGAGCTGTCCACCCGCATTTACGGGCGCAACGAGCGGTAGTTTCCGGCGCAGGACTGCAGTCCTGCGCCACTGGTGTGTGCCCAGTCTGGAATTCCGGACAGCGCACGCAAGAAGGGGCAGACTTCCGCGCCATAACAGGGAATAGTGGCAACTAAGCTCATTCCCATCGCGCAAAGGATCCACCATGAACAATGCTGTTCACCCCGAAAATGTAGTTCTCTCCTCTTCCGGCGTCACCCCCGAGGACGTCATCGCCGTGGCCCGCCACAGCGCAAAGGTGACCATCAGCGAGGAGGCGCTGGCCGGCGTCGCACAGGTCAGGGCTCACATCGACAAGCTGGCCAACTCCGAAACGCCCGCCTATGGCATCTCCACCGGGTTTGGCGCCCTGGCCAACCGCCACATCCCGGCGGACATGCGCACCCAACTGCAAAAGTCCCTCATCCGCTCCCACTCCGCCGGTATGGGCCCGGCCGTGGAGCGCGAGGTGGTGCGCGCGCTGATGTTCCTGCGGGCCAAGACCCTGGCGAGCGGCCGCACGGGCGTGCGCCCCGTCGTCGTGCAGACCATGGTGGACGTGCTCAACGCTGGCATCACGCCCGTGGTCCGTGAATTTGGTTCGCTGGGCTGCTCTGGCGATCTTGCCCCGCTGTCCCATTGCGCGCTGGTTCTCATGGGCGAGGGCGAGGCTGCCGGTCCGGATGGTGTGGTTCGCCCCGTGCCGGAACTGCTCGCCGAGGCCGGCATCACGCCCATCGAGCTGGCCGAAAAGGAGGGCTTGGCGCTGGTCAACGGCACTGACGGCATGCTGGGCATGCTGCTCATGGCCATTGCCGACCTGCGACTTTTGCTCACGACGGCGGACATCACCGCCGCGCTGAGCGTCGAGGGCCTGCTGGGCACGGACCAGGTGTTCGTGCCCGAGTTGCATCTGGAGCTGCGCCCGCATCCCGGCCAGGCCGCGAGTGCCGACAACATGCTGCGCGTGCTGGCCAACTCACCCATTGTGGCCTCGCACCGTGAGGGCGACACCCGCGTGCAGGACGCCTACTCGCTGCGCTGCGCACCCCAAGTGGCCGGTGCCGCCCGCGACACCGTGGACCACGCGCTCATGGTTGCCACCCGCGAACTCGCCGCCTCGATCGACAATCCGGTGGTTCTCCCGGACGGCCGCGTGTCCTCCAATGGCAACTTCCATGGCGCCCCGGTGGCGTATGTGCTGGACTTCCTGGCGATTGTTTCAGCGGATGTGGCCTCCATTGCCGAGCGCCGCACCGACAGAATGCTCGACCCGGCCCGTTCGCACGGCCTACCCGCGTTCCTTGCCGGCGATCCCGGTGTGGACTCCGGCCTGATGATCGCCCAGTACACGCAAGCCGGGCTGGTCTCGGACTCCAAGCGCTTGGCTGTCCCGGCGTCGGTGGATTCCATCCCCAGCTCCGCCATGCAGGAGGACCATGTGTCCATGGGCTGGCACGCCGCCCGCAAGCTGCGCCGCTCCGTGGAGAACCTGCGCCGCGTGCTGGCTATTGAGCTGGTCACGGCCACCCGCGCCATTGACATGCGCACCTCCCTGTCCGGCGGCGTCCTGGTCCCCGGCCCGGCCGGCGCGGCTGTCATCGAGGTGCTTCGGGCAACCGTGCCGGGCCCGGGATCTGACCGGTTCCTGTCCCCGGAGTTGGAGGAGGCCGACCGACTGGTGGGCTCCGGACTCATCCGCGCAGCCGCCGAGAAGGCCACCGGCCCGCTGAACTAGCCTCGTGAACGGGCAGTAGTGGTTGATGTTTTTCGCCAACATCAGCCACTACTGCCCGTTCACGTGTGCGGTGCAAGAAGGCGACGGTTGCCACCTGCTGGAGCCGCCGTCGGAGGCATTGTTGACGGAGTCACGGCCAGCGAACTGTTGAACAATGGCTCCGCCGACGCCGTCTTCATGGGCCGTGCCCTCTTGCGTGATACCTCCTGGGCCAACAATGCCGCTGCCGTTCTTGGGGCCCGTGGCGGCTACCTGCTCCAGTGCGGCTACGCGGTGTAGGGGCGGTTTTTGGGGCGAAAACACCTTTGAAGAAAGGGCCCTGGAGGTGGCCTTGGGGAACAGTTTTTCACTATTGCCATAGCCGGGTTGGGCGTGTTTAATGTTGGGTACCCCTCTATTCAAACGTATATTCGAATGGGATGCTTCTCGTGAAACTGCTCCAACTGTCCCTGCGGCACGCCAAACCCTATTGGGCGTGGATAGTTGCCGTGCTGGTTCTGCAACTGATTTCCACCATTGCGGCCCTATATTTGCCCAGCCTCAACGCCCAAATCATTGACCAGGGTGTGGCCAGGGGCGACACCGATTTCATCTGGTCCACAGGCGTCACCATGGTGGTGGTCTGTTTTGTTCAGGTGATCACCGCGATTGGCGGCATCTACTTCGGCGCCCGCACGGCCATGGCCATTGGTCGCGATCTGCGCCGGGAGGTCTACCACCGGGTCAACGCCCTTGGCGCGCTGGATGTGAGCCGTTTTGGTACCGCCACGCTGATCACCCGCAACACCAACGACGTCCAACAAGTGCAGATGCTGATCCTGATGACCCTGAACTTCATGGTCTCCACGCCCATCATGAGCATCGGCGGCATCATCATGGCGCTGCGGGAGGACGTTGGGCTGTCCTGGCTGGTGTGGGTCTCGGTGCCACTCTTGTTCCTTGTGGTTGGTTTCCTCGTGGTGAAACTGCTGCCCCTGTTTCGGGAGATGCAGGACAGGATCGACGCCGTCAACGGTGTTTTGCGCGAACAAATCGTTGGTATCCGAGTGATCCGGGCGTTCGTGCGGGAAAAGTTTGAGGCTCAGCGCTACCGCGACGCCAACCTGTCCCTGACCCGCGTTTCGGTCAAGGTGGGCAATCTCTTTGTGCTGATGTTCCCCGTAATCATGATGATCCTGCACCTTGCCACGGCCGCTGTGCTCTGGTTCGGCGGGCAGCGCGTGGACTCGGGCCAGATGCAAATAGGCTCGCTCACGGCGTTCCTGCAATATCTGCTGCAAATCCTGGTGGCAGTCATGATGGGCGTGTTCATGGTGATGATGATTCCGCGCGCAGCCATCTCGGCCGAACGCCTAGACGAGGTCCTCTCGGCGGAACCCAGCCTGAGCGTGCCCAGGGGTGTCCCGGCGCCGGCAAGTCACGGCGTCGAATTTTCAGGTGTTTCCTTTGGCTACCCGGGTGCCGAGCGTCCAGTGCTCAACAACGTGAGTTTTACAGCCAGGCAGGGACAAACGACGGCGATTGTTGGCTCCACAGGGTCCGGCAAGTCCACGCTGTTAAACCTGATCCCGCGCCTGTTCGAGCCCCAAAGCGGGAGCGTGAGCATTGGTGGGGTGAGCGTCAGCGACTTCACCCGGCCGCAGATGGCGCAGCTGGTGGGTTTGGTGCCGCAGAAGCCGTACCTGTTCTCCGGCACGGTGGCCTCCAATTTGAAGTTCGGCCGCCCCGACGCAAATGACACGGAACTGTGGGAAGCCCTGCGGGTCGCCCAGGCGAAGGACTTTGTCGAGGAGAAGCCCAAACAGCTCAATTCACCCATTGCCCAAGGCGGCACCAACGTTTCCGGCGGCCAGCGCCAGCGCCTCTGCATTGCCCGGGCCCTAGCGGCACAGCCGCGCATCTTCCTCTTTGACGATTCGTTCTCGGCGCTGGATGTCGCAACAGACCGGCGCTTGCGTGAATCCCTGCACCAAGCCACCAGCGGCGCCACTGTCATCATCGTGGCCCAACGTGTCTCCACTATCAGGGAAGCCGATCACATCATTGTGCTGGACAACGGTGAGGTAGTGGGCGCAGGCAGCCACGACCAACTCCTGGAAAACAATGAGACCTACCGCGAGATCGTTGAGTCTCAGCTGAGCATTGAAGGTGTTGCATAGTGGCGCGCAAGGATAAGAACCTGGCCCCTGCGGATGTCTCCGCCGAGGCAAATGTTGAAGAAGAGGAGTTGTACCCCGAGTACAAGCCTTCCGAATCTGATGGGGACATGTTTGGTGGAACTCCCGCCAAGAAGGCCGAGAACTTTTGGCCGGCGGCCAAGCGGCTTGTTGGCCTATTGCGCCCCGAGCGGGCCATGTTCGCTGTGGTTCTGGTGTTTGTTGCCGCCTCGGTGGTGCTCACCGTCATCGCCCCGAAGATCCTTGGCGCGGCCATGGACGTAATTTTCAACGGTGTGATCGGCTCACAGCTTCCCGCGGGTGTTCCGCTGGAAACCCTGGTGGAAGCCCAGCGAGCGGCAGGCAACGGCCAGTTTGCGGACATGCTGGCCAAGGCCAACGTTGTGCCCGGTGCCGGCATTGATTTCGTTGAGCTCAGCCGGCTCATTGTCATAGTGCTGGCGCTGTACTCGGTGGCCTCGGTCTTCATGTGGTTGCAGGGGTTCCTGCTCAACGCGCTGGTCATGCGCGTTGTCTTCAAGCTTCGCGAGGACATTCAAGGCAAGCTCAACAGGCTCCCGTTGGGGTACTTTGACACCCGCCAGCGCGGAGACCTGATGTCCCGCGTGACAAATGACGTGGACAACATTCAGTCAGCGTTGCAGCAGGCGTTCTCCCAGCTGGTGCAGTCGGTGCTGACGGTTGTTGGCATTGGTGTCATGATGTTCATTGTGTCCTGGCAGCTGGGCCTGATTGCCCTCATTGCCCTGCCGCTCTCGGCGGTCATAGCCGGTGTGATCGGCTCCAAGTCGCAGAAACTCTTCGCCGCCCAGTGGAAGCAGACCGGAGCCGTCAACGGTCATGTGGAGGAGACTTTTTCCGGCCTTGAACTTGTCCGGGCCTATGGCCGTGATGAGGAGATGCTGGCGGAGTTCGACGAACGCAATGAGCGCCTGTTCAAGGCGTCCTTTGGTGCACAGTTTGTTTCCGGCATGATCATGCCGGCCATGCAGTTTGTCTCCTACATCTCCTACGTGCTGGTCGCCGTCGTCGGTGGCGTGCGGGTGGCCACGGGTGGCATGACCCTGGGCGATGCCACGGCGTTCATCCAATACTCACGCGAGTTCTCCCAGCCCATCGGCGAGATTGCCGGCATTGCCAACATGATCCAGTCTGGTGTGGCCTCCGCCGAGCGGACTTTTGACATTCTCGACGCCGATGAGCAGGAAACCGAGGAAGAATCCGACAAGCTGCCCGAACAGACCGACGGGCATGTGCGTTTTGAGAACGTATCCTTCAGCTACTCCCCGGAGACCCCGCTGATCCGCGACGTTTCCTTCACCGTGGAGCCGGGGCAGACAGTTGCCATTGTGGGGCCCACCGGCGCGGGCAAAACAACCCTGGTCAACCTGGTCATGCGCTTTTACGAGCTCACGGGTGGGCGGATCCTGCTCGACGGCGTGGACACCCGCGAGCTGTCCCGCGAGCAGGTGCGTTCCCAGGTGGGCATGGTCCTCCAGGATGCCTGGCTGTTTGAGGGAACCATCAAGGAGAACATCCGCTACGGCCGTCTGGATGCCACCGATGAGGAGATCATCGCCGCAGCCGAGGCCACCATGGTGGACAGGTTTGTGCGCCAGCTGCCCAAGGGTTATGACACAGTTGTGGACGCCGACGGCGGCACCGTTTCCGCCGGTGAGCGGCAGCTGATCACCATTGCCAGGGCCTTCATTGCCCAGCCGTCACTGCTCATCCTGGATGAGGCCACCTCCTCCGTGGATACGCGTACCGAGCTGCTGGTTCAGCACGCCATGGCAGCCTTGCGCACAGACAGGACATCATTTGTCATTGCGCACCGGCTCTCCACCATCCGGGATGCTGACACCATCCTCGTCATGGAGAACGGCGACATTGTGGAACACGGCAACCACGCAGAGCTGCTGGCCCGCAAGGGCGCCTACTTTGAGCTGTACAAGACGCAGTTCCAAGGCGGCCATGAAACGGAAGAAGTGGCAGCCGAGGCGCACTAGCCCCAAAAACTGACCCGCAGAAAACGGCGAGAATCCGTCGAAATCGACGGATTCTCGCCGTTTTCTGCGGGTCAGTTCGCGTTTGAGGCCGGTTTAGCGCAGCAGCGTATCAATCAGCCGGGCGGCCACCTTGGCCGTGCGGCTGTCGATGTCGAACTCCGGGTTGAGCTCGGCCACGTCACAGTGGAACAGCTTCCCGCTGGCGGCCACCTGGCGGCACACGGCGGCGATCACCCGCAGCGGCACTCCATAAGCCGCCGGAGCGCTCACACCGGGCGCCACGGCTGCGGGCAGTACGTCCAGATCGATGGTCAGGTACACAATGTCCACGGTCTCCAGGAATGCTGACACAAATGCCGCGGTGCGCTCGCCGGAGCAGTCTTCATCCAGCAGGTATTTCACGTCCAGGCTGTGGGCCGTGTCAAAAAGAGCACGCGTGTTGTTGAGTTCGCTGATGCCCACGACGGCGTAGTTGAGTTCCCGCCCAGCGGCGGCTTCGGCGTGGGCCATCTGTAGAAACGGCGTGCCCGAGCTGGGGGCCGGAGCCTGGCGCAGGTCAAAGTGAGCGTCAAGATTCAGCACGCCCAGGCGGGCGCCATTAGCCACCGCCGCAGTGCCGGCAACGCCCAGGTAGCTGGCAAAGGCCGTCTCGTGCCCGCCGCCCAGCACCAGGGTGAGGTAGCCGGCGTCGAGCAAGGAGGTGAGCGTGGCACCGGCACGAGCCTGGCCCTGCTCGAGGGCATCGCCGGCCACCACCACATCACCCACGTCGCTGACGGAGCGGGTGCCGTGGAATGCCAAGGAGCCCAGCGCAGCGCGGATGGCGGCAGGACCGGTGGCTGCACCTGGGCGGCCGTGATTGCGCAGCACGCCGGCATCGGAACAAAAGCCCAGCAGGGCTGCTGGCCCGGGCAGCGTGGCGTTCAGGGATGAGGTGGCTGTGGTTCCCACGGCCTGCCACCAGCGGCGATGGGCGGGGGAATCGCCGTCGTTCCTTCCCGTCCAAGGCGTTGCGGGTGCGTCAAGGGGGAGAGCAGAAAAGTCCATGCTCCCAGCCAACAGCAAGGGCCTGCCGAACTCCAGCCCGGAAAGCAGCCGACCGTCTGTCATGGCAGACACCGCCCAAACGCATCTGACCCGCAGAAAACGCCGAAAAACCCATCAAAATCATGAATTTTCGCCGTTTTCTGCGGGTCAGTTGGAAAGAGAGGGCTACTTGATGCCGAACAGCGCTTCCACTGTGCCAATGCCGAAGAACAGCAGGAATGCTGCGGCAACAGCCCACATCAAGGGGTGGACCTCCTTGGCGCGGCCCTGGAACAGGCGGATCAGCACGAATGCGATGAATCCGGCGCCCAGGCCGTTGGCGATGGAGTAGGTGAACGGCATGAGGGTGAATGTCAGGAATGCCGGGATGCCAATGCCCCAGTCTGACCAGTCGATCTTGCCCACCTGGGAGACCATCATGAAGCCAACCACGACCAGTGCGGGGGCAACCGCCTCAAAGGGGACCAGCTTGATCAGCGGGGTGACAAACATGGCCATGATCAGCAGCAATCCAGTCACCACGGAGGCCAGGCCCGTGCGGGCGCCTTCGCCAATGCCGGCGCCAGATTCCACGTAGATCTGGTTGGAGGACGCAGACGCGCCGCCACCGGCGATGGCGCCGAAGGCGTCAACCAGCAGCACGCGGTCAACGTTGGGGATGTTGCCATCCTTGTCCACGGAGCCAGCCTCGGCAGCAAGGCCCACCATGGTGCCCATGGCGTCGAAGAAGATGCTGAGCAGGATCACAAACGCCAGCAGAACAGCAGCCAAGGCGCCCAGCTTGCTGAACGCGCCAAAGAGGTTCACCTGGCCCAGCAGGGACAAATCAGGCATTGACCACTGGGAGAGCTGCGGAGACACCAGAGACCAGCCCTGCGGGTTGGAGGTTTTGCCATCAAAGGAAGGCCCAATGTGCAGGGTCATTTCCAGAATGTTGGCCAAGATGGTGGAAACCACAATGCCGATCAGAATGGCGCCCTTGACCTTGCGGACCACCAAGGCAATGGTCAGGATCAAGCCAACAACAAACACCAGCGTGGGCCAGCCCATCAGCTTGCCGTCGAAACCGAGACCCACGGGAACGGTGGTGCCGGCAACGTCGGGGATGCGGCGGACAAAGCCTGCATTGACCAGGCCAATGAGGGCAATGAACATGCCAATGCCCACCACAATGGCCGTTTTAAGGCCCTCGGGGACTGCCTTGAACACGGCGGTTCGGAACCCTGTGAGCACCAGGATAAACATGGTGATGCCGGAGAGCACCACCAGGCCCATCATGTCCGGCCAGGTCAGGCCCGGGTGGGTTGCCACGGTGACGGCAACAAATGCGTTGACGCCAAGGCCGGCGGCAAGCGCAAAGGGGTGCTTTGCCCAGGCGCCCATGATGATGGTCAAAATACCGGCCACAAATGCCGTGACGGCGGCAACGCGTTCCAGACCCAGCTCGCCACCGGTGGAATCAGCGCCACCCAGGATCAGCGGGTTGAGCACCACAATGTAGCTCATGGCGAAGAACGTGGCGAAACCGCCGCGGATCTCCCGTGAGTAGTTGGAGCCGCGGGCCGTGATCATGAAGTATTTGTCAACAGCGGACAGGCGTACGTCCGTTTTGGTAGCCATGTAAGTGCCCTCCGGGCGAAGTGAAATGAAATTAAGTTATTCGAGGAAATACTAGCCGGTAACGGGCGGGCGCAGCATAGTGGAGCAGTCCAGGATTTTCGCGTATTTCCCCGCAACACATGATCCCGCCGACCCGCAATCGGCGAGGGCAGCGGCCCGACTTCTGCAGGAAACTCTCATGTTTTTGGGATACCGTGAGGAACCATCGCTGCATCGAACAAAGGAACCCACGCTGTGAAGAGTCCCGTACGTCTTCGGCCGATTGAGACGAATATGACACCCCAAGCTCGGTTGCGACGTACTTTGGCGGCAGCCCTTGCCACATTGTTGCTCGTAGTGGGCTCAGCCTCGGCCGCCCTGGCGCACGACACCGTCACCGGGACCAACCCCGCGAACGGGTCAACGGTGGCGAGCGTTCCGGACAAGATTAACATCACCATGAACAACAGCCCTGCCGTCATTGGCTCCCAGGTTTTGCTTCTCGATGAGACTGGCCGCAACTGGGCGGAGGGAGAAGTTGAGGTGCTGGACACTGTGGCCACACAGGCTGTCCGCCCCGGGGCCCCGGCCGGACAGTACACGGTCAAGTGGCGGCTGGTGTCCTCGGATTCGCACCCCATTGAGGGCGAGTTCAGCTTCGCCGCCACCGCAGCGGCTTCCCCGGCAGCTGGTCAGGCCGTAGGTGCCGGGCCCCTGCAATCCGTCCAGGCTCCCACCGAGGCCGCCACTGCACCTGTTCAGGACAATAGCTCCGTGCCGTGGAGTGTCTTTGCCTTGATTGCTGCATTGATCGTTGTGGTGGTGGCCATGGTGGTTGTTGCACGACGCCGTTTGTCCAGCCAGGACTAGCCGCCGCGGTCCCGCCGGGGTGCTCGGCAGGTGTCTGCCGGGCGCCCGCGGGTGTGGGCGTCTTAGGCCAGGGCCGGTTCCCGGACGGCCACCCGGGAGGAGATGGATGCCCCGGCGCGCTTGGCCTGGTGCAGGATCTCTTGGGTGGAGGGGATGACCAGATCACCCACGCCCACCAAGTACAACCCCAGGGCATGCATGCCTGTGCGCAGCTCGGTGGCTGTTGTGACACCCAGGCTGTGCAGGACGCGGCGCAGCTGGTTCAAGGCGCCGCGGGTGAAAACGATGTTGTGAGCGATCAGCGTTCCCGTGTCCGTGTGGACTGTCCAGTGCGGGTTTGAGCGCACTGAGCCGTGGTTGCGGGTCAGCGACAGTGCCTGGGTTGAAGGGCGGATGTCCAGCTCATGACGGCGGGCATAGTTCTCCAGGAGCCGCAAAATTTCGCTGCGCTCATTCAACGCGGCCAAACTGATGCCGCCTGTTGTTACCGGCGCCGGTGAGTGCTGTTTCAGTGGGCAGAAGCTTTCCACCACAATGGCCTTGATGCCCTGCCTGTTTAGTTCGGCAGCCACCGCCAGGGCTGAAAACCCGGACCCAATCACAATGGTGGAGGTGGAGCCATGCACAGGGGTGCCAACACGGTCAGGCGCGCCACTAGTGGAGCGCGGCGTGGCAGCTAAAGACTCAGCCTTCATAGCAAATGCCTCCTTGAACGGTAGGAGAACTTACGGCGGGCACGGCCAAGAGCCACGGCCGTGTTGCGATGCGAATCAGAGTAGGACCCGGTCAAGATAGGCGTTGCGGAACACCCCGTTGGGATCGAGAACATCTCGAACCTTACAGAACTTTTCAAGCTCTGGATAGAGCCGGTCAAAGTCTTTCGATTGGAGAAAATGCCACTTGCCCCAATGCGGCCTTCCGGCGTATGCGGCAAAGATTTCTTCGGCGGCCTTGAAATACTCAAAGGGGGCTGTTTTGATGTGCTGGTGGATGGCAATGTACCCGCTTGCCCTGTCATGCGCCGTGGACAGGGCGATGGTGTCGGCAGCTGCGCTGCGAACTTCAACGGGAAAAGACACCCGCAGGCCCTTGCGCGCAATCATGGCGTCGAGTTCGCTCAGCACGGCGGGAATCGCGTCCAGCGGGACGGCGTATTCCATTTCCCGGAACCGCACGGTCCGCTTGGTGGCGAACACCTTGTGGGAGGCGTCGGCAAACTCCCTGTTCCCCGTCAACTTTGAGGCCATGGCATTGACTCTTGGGATGACAGCGGGCACCTTGCTGGTCACATTGCACAGGGCGGAGAACAAGGTATTGGAGACCAGGACGTCATCCACGACGTGGGCTCTGGCGGACAAGGGGGCCACCCCGGGTGGGAGCGTCCCCGGAGCGTGCCGGGTGTTGGTCTTGGTCAGCGCCATCTGCGTGTGCGGGAACCAATAAAACTCAAAATGATCGGCCGCGAGCTGGCGTTCGGACAAAGACTCAAAAACAGCCGCGAGGGGCTCGGGCCGCTCCACCGCGTGCAGCATGAAGGCGTCCACGCACTGCAATGTGACGGAGGTGATGATGCCCAGGGCGCCCAAGCCTACCCGGGCCACCGAAAAGATTTCGGCATTCTCAGTCTCGGAACACTGCAACACCTCCCCGGTTCCGCTCACCAGGGTCAGTGCGCGCACTTGGGTGGCAATGCCGCCAAACGTCAATCCGGTGCCGTGGGTGCCCGTGGAAATGGCGCCGGCAATGGACTGCCTGTCAATGTCGCCAAGATTCTCCATGGCCAGGCCGTAGGGCCGCAGGAGGGCAGGAACGTCATGCAGGCGAGTGCCTCCCGCCAGAGTTACCCGTTTGGCTGCCCTGTCCACCCCGAGCAGCCCGCTGATGCCGTCCAGGCGCAACTGAACCCCGCTGCCCAGGGCGATGTCAGTAAAACTGTGCCCTGCCCCCACCGCCTTGACGGTGGTGCCCGACCCGGCGGCAACCATCACCAGTGCTGAAACCTCGGCAACTGTGCTGGGTCGCTCCACAGAGCTGGGCGTGCAGCGTTGATCCCCAGCCCAATTGCGCCACTCACTCATACAAAAGTCTTCCCTTCACCACGGTAGGTGGGCGCCGCGCCCACCCTGTTGCCGCCGTCGAGCATCTCCAAGGCATCCACGTGCTCGCACACTTCACCGGACTTGGCGTGCCGGAACCAGACGTTCTCGCCAATACGCAGCTGGGCGGAGGAGGCGCCACGCAGCGGAGTCTGCACCTCGCCGGCGCCCTCCGTGCCCAGCAGGGACAGCCCCGGCGGGTGGACGGGAATGGGCGATCTGTCGGCGCCGGGTGGGCCCGAGGCAATCCAGCCGCCGCCCAGGACCGTAACCATGTCCGGGGCCGGACGCCTGACCACGGGGGCCGCGAACCCCACAGCATGGGCGGGATCAAAGCGGGAGTACCCATCGAACAGTGTTGGCCCAAACAGGCCCGACCCTGCCGCCAGCTCCGTCACCGAGGTATCCGCACGTGTCAGCTCCAGGCTGCCGGTGCCGCCGCCATTGACGAACTCAAGATCGGTCACATTGCGCACAGCAGCCACAATGTTGCCGCGGCGGTGGATGATCTCCGCCATCGAGGACCGTTGAATCGCCCGCAGAATCTGCGACTTGGCCAGATCGGCGGCCCTGTTGCCCGTGTGCGCAGTGTCCTGCAGGCCCGCTATTTGGGCCTCGTACCCCATGAGCCCCACCAGTGTGAAGAGCTTGACGCCGCCGCGCTGATGCGTGTCGATCTGCAGTGCCATGGCAATGGCGTCCGCGCCGGTGCGCACCGGGGAACGTCGCACACCGATGTGCCCCAGTGCCCGGCCCCGCACGCTGGGCCGCCACGACACATCAAGGTCCATGCAGAGCCGGATGGGAGCCGCCGGAGTGACACTGGCCAGCGATGCCGCCATCCACGCAAGGTGCTCGGTCGAGTCAATCATCAAGGTGATGCGCTCGCAGGCCACGGGATCCACGGCTAGGGCCCGCAATGCCTGACCGTCCGCCGTGGGGTAAGCCACCACAACATCGTCAAACACATTTGAGGGGTCTGCTGCCAGCCACAGGGCCTCGGGCAGTGTGAACCCCAGAATCCCCGCAAAGCCGTCCTGCGCAAGCACAGCACGCAGCACCTCCCGGGACCGGATGGACTTGCTGGCAACCCGGATGGGCTTGCCTCCCGCCCGGCGCAGCAGGGCGCCCGCGTTGAAGGAAAGCGCCTGCACATCCAGCACCGCCAGCGGGGTCGGAAGGCCGGCGCAGGCGATGCTGGCGGCTGCCCAGTTCGTCTCGGGGGCCGGAAGATTGCCATTTTGCCCGTGTGCCAGGGCCGTCTTGAGCAGTTGCAGCATGGATCCCCAATCCCAAAAAAGTGATATTCACCTCACTCTTTCATATGGGGGCCACACTTGGGTACGGCCGCAGATGACGTGCCATTTCACGCGCCCCGGCGGGGACAACTTGACGCGCTAGGCCTAAACAGCAATAGTCACAGGTACAGGCCGCGAAGGGGAGGCGTCATGGCACCCTCACCCCTTGCAGCACGCTGAACAAGGAGGCGCAGCATGAGCACCCCAGAGCAATCACCGCAGGCGGCAACGCCGGAACCCATCCCGGCACCCACAGGAATCGTTGTGGGCATTGACGGCTCGGATCAAAGTAATTGCGCCTTGATATGGGCCGCGCGCCAAGCCAAACTCCGCAACCTTCCGCTGCACCTTGTCACGGCCTACACAGTCCCCATATTTGCCGCCTCGGGGCTCGACGGCGGGTATGCAACCGTGGACGACGACGTCATCCGCCAAGGCGCGGAGGCTGTCCTTCGCGAGGCTGCCGCCAAGGTGGCTCACCTGGACGTGGCCATGGACGCCAGGGTTGAAAACGGCGACGCGGCAGGGGTCCTGCTGGAGTTGAGCGAATCCGCGCAATTGCTGGTCTTTGGCTCCCGCGGCCGCGGCGGCTTCATTGGGCGGCTCCTGGGCAGCGTCAGCTCCGCCCTGCCGGCCCATGCCAAATGCCCCACCGTCACCGTGCCCCTGAGCTGTGCGCGGCGCCTGGGCGAGGGGCCCCCGAGTGAGAAGCCCGCGCCCGTCATTGAAAACGTTGTCACTGTGGGCGTGGACGGGTCCGCGCATGCCCGCTACGCCGTCCTGCTCGCTGCCGAACAAGCGGAACGCTCGGGGGCAATACTGCGCATTATTTGCGCCGTCAAACCCTACACGGGCTCACTCGCATGGATGCCGGCGCCGGTGGACCGCGAGGCGCTGTTTGCCGAAATTCAGCAGCAGCTCGACGCCGGTGAAAAGTGGATTCGCAGCCATTTCCCCACGCTTCCCATCGAGGTTGCGCTCATTGAAGGCTCTGCCGTGGAGGAGCTGGTGAAGGCCTCGGAGACCTCGGAATTGGTGGTCATGGGCACCAGGGGCCGCGGCGGCTTTGCCGGCATGATGCTCGGCTCCACCACCGACGGGGTCCGCCACCACGCAAAGGGGCCCATCATGGTGGTTCGGGATCGTGAAGATCCGCGCCAGGACGACCGTTCGGCTTTTGGTCCGCTCCTTCAGGCCTAGCTCAGCGACCACGTCAAATACGAGGGTCCCGACGCACTCAGTGCGTCGGGACCCTCGTATTTGACAGCAGTTTTAGTACCTTGCCGCGTAGGGGTAAAGCCTCATGCCCGACATATATGACAACGGCGTGATGCCAATCGGCTGGTTTGGGTTCAGGGCCTGCACCACCTGACCGTTGCCAATGTAGATCGCGATGTGGCCAAACCGGCCGGATCCGTTGTCATCAAACACCAGCAGGTCCCCGTAACGCATTTGTGAGAGCGGCACACGCTGAGGGGCAGCCCAGAACTGGTCGCTGCCTTGGCGCGGCACCGAAATTCCTGCTGATGCGAACGCTTGCTGAACCAGTCCGGAGCAGTCAAACGCCCGCGGCCCGTTGCCGCCCCACTGGTAGGGTCCGCCAATCTTGGACATGGCGTAATTCACCATGACCTGGGTGTAGGACCCCGACGGCGGCGGAGTGGGCTTTGGTGGCACGACCACGGGTGGCTTGACTGGCGGTTTCACGGGCGGGGGAGTGGTGGGTGCCGGCGGTTTCGGCGCCTGGGTTGGCACCGGCGGCTTGGGTACCGGAGGGTTGGGCACTGAAGGGTTGGGTGCTGACGGTTTGGGTGCCACAACTGGTGGCCGTTCGGGAGCCGGGGCGTTGGTGGAGGCATCAATTTGGGCTTTCAGGGCCTCCTCCTGCGCCGTGCGGGCCAGCGCATCCACGCGGGCGCCCTCAAGTGCCGTGGTGGTGTTGTGCAAGGTTGCCAGCCTTTGCAGCAGGACGTCACGCTGGCTTTGATTCTCAGCTACGACGGCGGCTTGGGCGTCGGCAGCTCCCTGCGCCTGGGTGCGGGAAGCCTCAGCGGTTGTTGCGGCCTCGCCGGCGGCCTTGGTGGCAGCCTCGGCTTGGGCGTTCAAGGCGGCGGACGTGGCGGCTGCGGCTTGGGCGGCGTCAAAGGTGTGTGCGCGGTTGGCGCTCAGGGCCATGAGGGTTGCGGCCTGGTAGAGCGTGTCATCGGTGTCTGAGCTGCTCAAGATGGTCTGAACACCCAAGTTCAAGCCACCACTCTTGTAGAGGCTGCCGGCCAGCTGTCCCAGTTGGGACTTGGCGTTTTTGTGGGCCGACGCGGCTTCGGTGGCCTTTGCCGTGGCCGCTTCGGCGTGGGCTGTGCGCTCTTCAAGGGTCACCAGGGCATCCGTATAGGTGCTGTTGGCGCCCATGGCCGCCACGGTGGATGCCTGCAGCCTGTCATTGGCTGAGCTGAGGATGGCCTCCAACTTCGCTGATGCGGCTGCCGTTGCGGCCTCGGATTCCTTGGCTTTGGCGATGTCGTCCGCGCTGGGGATGGCGGGGCTGAACGGTTGCAGCGCAGCGCCAAGCAACGCTGCAGTACTGGCTGTGATGGTGCCGGTGGTGATGCTACTCGCCGGGAGGGCCGTGGCAGCGACGGCCCCGGACGCGGCAAAGGACGGGGCAACGAAGGCCGTCGAAGCTAGGACGGCGCAGCTCAAGGCCGTGGTGCCACGAATCAAAAAGCGCATTCTCATCCAGTTGCCTTACTGTGGAGCCGAAAGTGGGGCCTGTGAATAGCCCGCTCGGCAGGGCCATTTTCCGCGGAAATTCGCGGGCTGATTGGCATAACTAATCTGACACTACGGCCACTCTGAACGCTTTGGCAACACCAGTAACACCAGCACCAAGAACTACAAGTGTGTGATTTATCCCCAGCCAAGTTCGTGCAGCCGCTCGTCACTGATCCCGAAGTGATGGGCGATCTCATGGGTCACTGTCACGATGACCTCGTGGATGACCTCCTCATAGCTGGTGCACAGCTCCAGGATGGGCTGGCGGAAGATGGTGATGGTATCCGGCAGGGAGCCTGAATCCAGGCCAAGGCCCCGCTCGGTTAGCGGCACGCCCTCATAGAGCCCCAGCAGCACCGTGTCCGGGGCCTCGCCGGGGCCGGGGGTGTAGTCCTCGGCAATGAAGATCGCCACGTTGTCCATCTGGGCGCGCAGCTCAGCCGGGATCCGGGCAACGGCTGCCTGGACCGCAGCATCGAAATCGGCTTCAGTCATGGCGTAAGGGCCAAAGTGGGGGATGCCTGCCAGGGGGTTCTCTTGCATGGTTTCAGCCTAGTGAGCCTGGCCTGGAAATGGGGCCGGGGATGCTCGTTTTGCGTTCTGGGCAAAATGCCCCTATAGTTTTTGGAGTCCACTTCGGACCGAAGCGCTGGAAACAACGCAGAGGACAGAAGCTGACTTAGGCCCCCATCGTCTAGCGGCCTAGGACACCGCCCTTTCACGGCGGCGGCACGGGTTCGAATCCCGTTGGGGGTACTTGCGAGTGAGTGGTAAATCAGCTTGAAAAAAGCTGGTACGCTATAACTCGTGAAAATCACTCGAGAGGGTGAGGGAAACAAAAAGCAGTATCGAGTATGGCCCTGTAGCGCAGTTGGTTAGCGCGCCGCCCTGTCACGGCGGAGGTCGCGGGTTCGAGTCCCGTCAGGGTCGCTTTGGTTGTCTTGGCTAGTCCAAGGGAATCTGGTGACGAGGATTTTCAGATCACCAAGGCTCTGTAGCTCAGTTGGTAGAGCGTTCGACTGAAAATCGAAAGGTCACCGGATCGACGCCGGTCGGAGCCACCAGTAAGACCCCGAGAAATCGGGGTCTTTCTAGTTTAACAAGCCACTTTCGCCAGCCGGTTGCCCCGAGGGGGGTGGGGCGTGGAAGCCATCTTTGCGCAGTGATTGTGGTCACATTTCAGGCATTAGTGCTCGGTATAAGCCGCTGGCCCAAATCATTGCCCCATGAATAAAAAATTTCCCTGGAAATAAAAGACTCTTTTCTAGATGTTTGCAATCCCTCGCGGCGTTGCCCCTCAACTATTCGGTGCATAGGCTTACCGTAAAGGAAACAGAAAGGGCCCGTTCATGGACTCGCACAACCAGGCGTCACAGATTCCTGCCACCAGCAACGAGGAAACCCAGGGGCGAACGGTCATCGCCGAAACAGCCGTGGCCAAGGTGGTTGGCATTGCCGCCCGTGGTGTTGCGGGCGTCCACGCTCTTGGCTCGGGGGCTTCACGGTCCATCGGAGCCATTCGTGAGGTGGTTGGCGCCACGGACCTCACGCAGGGCGTACGGGTGGAGGTTGGTGAATCCCAGGTGGCGGTGGACATCATTTTGCTGGCCGAATACGGCTACCCGCTGCAAAGCCTGGCCGATGCTGTCCGCAGGGCTGTCTATGCCGCGGTGGAGGAACTGGTGGGGCGCAACGTCATCGAAGTGAACATTGAGATCACGGACGTCCACATCCCTGCACCTGACGCTGAAAAGCCTGCGGCACGCACACGGTTGACCGAGCGGCTGGGCGCTGCCGTCAAACCCGCGGGCGCCGAGGCCTCGGAGCCCGCCATGAATCTCGCAAAAGAAACAGGGGAACCGTCATGAATCTGAGCATAGTGGGCGCGGCGTTTGGGGCATTTTTGGCGTTCATGGCCTTCGCCTTCGGATTCTGGGGGTTCATCGTTGCGGCGGTGTTCATTGCAGTCGGTGCCTTTGTGGGCCGCGCGGCCGGCGGAAAACTTGATTGGCGCGGTGTCCTCGACGCCCTCACCGGCCGCCGTTCGTCGTCGTGAGCGAAAACACGCAGCCACCCGCCAACGCCACCCTGTTTGCCGGTCACAACCGCATCAGCACCCAGGCCCTCACCTCAGTGGCCAAGGTTGCCGCCGCGGATGTTCTTGCCGTTCCGCCGGCGCAGGTCAGGGTGAGTTTCTCCGACGACGCCGGGGCGCTGGCCTTGGCCATTTCCGCGCCCATGGGTGCCCCGGCCCTGCACGAAGTGCTGCGTAGCCCCGAGCGCGTGGCCAAGAGCGGCGGCAGCGTTTTGGCCCGTGCCACGGCTGCCAAGGCCCGCATCTTGGCCCAGGTTGAGCACCTGACCGGTTCCCAGGTGAGCCGGGTGGATGTGCGCATTTCAGCCCTTTTGACGCGTGACGACGGGAGGGTTTCGTGAGTGATTTCATGACGCGGGTGCTTCGCCGGGAGACCCACTCGCCGCGCTCGGGACTGTCCGTGGTGGCGGCAATTCTTGTCACGGTGGCGGCCATTTATGCGCTGTTGGAGTCGGTCCTAGCCGCGCTGGGCCAGCCGGCCTGGTTGGTGCACCCCCTCGACGCGCTCACCTGGCTTGCCGATCTGCCGGGGCCGTACCCGCAGATCCTGCTCGGCGCAGCGGGAGTCCTCATGGCCCTGGTGGGCTTGATCTTCCTGGGCAACGGCCTGCTTCCGGGCCGCCGAGCCCGCCACGTGATTGCCAACCCGCGGGTGGCGATTGTGGTTGATGACGAGGTCATAGCGTCCGCCCTGGCCAAGTCCGCCCGTATGGCGGCGGGCGTCACCCGTGAACAAGTTATGGTGGTGGTCTCGGCACGCCTGGTGCAGGTCAACGTCCGGCCCACCTCGGGAATCCGCTTGTCGGAGCAAAAGATCCAGGTGGCCGTGGAGTCCCAACTGGCCGCCATGGACCTGGACCCCCAGCCGGCTGTGGCAGTGAAATTGGCAACGAGCGGGGTGATAGGCGTATGAACGGCACACCTCGCGGTCTCAATAGATTCCTGCTGAGCCTGATCGGCCTGGTGCTGCTGGTGGCCGGGGCGGGCCTGGTGGTAGTGGCGGCAGTGCCCGCGGCTGCCGCCTGGTGGCAAAACTATGCGCACAACCAGGTGGCATGGCTCAGTGACTACGTGGAGAGGTCGCGGCTGATCCTGACCTCCCAAAGCTGGGTCTGGATCGCCGTGGCCGCACTGTTGCTGGTGCTGGTGATCCTTATGATTTCGTGGATTGCCAACCAGGGAAAGGGCCGCGCCAACACTCTCCTGGACTTTCCTGGAAATGCGGACGACGACGGTGCCGCCGGGGCCGTCCGGCTCAGTTGCGCCGTGGCTGAGCAGGCACTCAAAAGCGCACTATTGGAGCGCACGGATGTGTTTGGGGTTTCCGTGACGAGTTATGACTTCCGCCAACAAACTGCGCTCAAGGTGCGTGTCCTGCCGAGGCAGGGAGTTGCGCCGCATCTTCTGGGGCATGAAATAGCGGAGCTGGTGGCGGCCTTGGATGAGTTGCTGGGATTCGAAGTCCCTGTAGTGCTGAGCATCGGAAGCGCGGCCAGGTCACGGTTCACGAAAGCCGAGCGAGTCCGCTAGGGTAACGTTCATCACCACCCCCGGGCGCAAGGGTGCCCGGGGAGCACTTCAACTGCAGGGGAGAAAAACATGTCTGAGAACAATTCCGAGAATTCGGTTGTTGACGCAGCCAAGGATTTTGCTGGCGATGCAGCCGAGAAGGCGAAAGTAGTTGCCGCGGACGCCACCGAAAAGGCGAAGGAATTTGCTGGCGACGCGGGCGAGAACATCAAGGAATTCGCCGAGGACGCCGTGGAGAACGTGAAGGAATTCACTGAAGACGCCGTTGAGAATGTGAAGGAATTTGCCGGAGACGCGGCGGAACACGCCAAGGGCCTTGGCGCAAAGATTGCTGGCATTTTCAAGCACGACAAGTAGACGCCACGTGCACGTGCGGCGACCCCGGGGCTGATGGCCCCGGGGTCGCCGCATTTTTACTTGGTCACCCAAACGGCCGAGTTTGGCGCCAGCGTCTTGTTGGAAACCGCATCCGCGCCGCTGGACAGCACAACCTTTGCCCCCTCCGGCAGTGCAACCGGGACAACGCCAACATTGGCCACCGCCGTTATTGGCCCATTGCTGAATGCAACGATGCCCGAGGAGGGATCATGTTCGGGCGCCCAAGCGTGTGTGCCCCGGCCCAGCCCATGTGCCGCGCGCAGCCCCAGGGCATTGCGGTACAGCTCCAGCGTGGACCCGGATACGCCAGCTTCCGCATCCTCGGCATAGTTGGCGAAGGACTCCGGCTGCGGCAGCCACGGATTGCCGGCCGCATCTTTTGAGGTAGCAGTGGCACTAAACCCGTACCCCGGCTCGCCTGCCTTCCAGGGCAACGGGACGCGGCACCCATCACGGCCACGTTCAACGCCGTTGGTGCGGAAGAATGCTGGATCCTGACGCACCGAGGCAGCCAGGGTTGTGTGCTCGGGCAAGCCAAGCTCCTCGCCCTGGAACAGGTAGGCGGAGCCGGGTAGGGCAAGCATCAATAGCGTTGCTGCCCGCGCCCGGGCAAGCCCCAGGGCCTCATTCGGCTGTTCGTCCGCGGCGCTGATCCCCTTCGGGAACGTTGTGGGGTCCGTCAGGCCAAAGCGGGAAGGGTGGCGGACGGTGTCGTGGTTGGAGAGCACCCACGTAGCTGGTGCGCCAACCGTTGCATTGGCCGCCAAGGAGTTCTCCACGGCCGAGGCGATGCGTTCGGCGTCCCACCCGGCCAGAAGGAACTCAAAGTTGAAGGCCTGCTGCATCTCGTCCGGGCGGACGTACAGGGCTAACCGTTCCGGCTGCTCAACCCAAGCCTCGGCAACCAACATGCGGTCGCCGTCGTACTCCTTCAGGACACGGTTCCAGGCCCGGTAGATCTCGTGGACACCGTCCTGGTCGAAGAACGGCGACGGCGGATCCAAGGCCGGCTTTTGCCCGGGCACCACGACGGGCGCGGCGGAGGCGTCCGCCTCGTCGCCGGAGACCATGGCAGCATGCCCGGCCCAATCCGGCAAGCCGGGCGCCTTCACCATCCCATGCGCCACATCCACGCGGAAGCCGTCCACGCCGCGGTCCAGCCAGAATCGCAGCACGGATTCCATTTCCTGATGAACCTCCGGATTCTCCCAGTTCAGATCCGGCTGCTTGGTGTCGAAAAGGTGCAGGTACCACTGGCCCGGGATGCCGTCCTCCAGGAGCCGGGTCCAGGCCATGCCGCCAAAGATCGAACGCCAATTGTTGGGCGGCAGGTTGCCGTCAATGCCCAAGCCATCCCGGAAAATGTAGCGATTGCGGGCTGCCGAGCCTGCGGGAGACGTCAGCGCCTCCTGGAACCACACGTGCTCGTCGGAGGTGTGGTTTGGGACAAGGTCAACGATGACGCGCAGACCAAGATTGTGGGCCTTGGCCAGCATTTCGTCAAAGTCTGAAAGGTCGCCGAAGAGCGGGTCAACCCGGCGGTAATCCGCCACATCGTAACCGGCGTCGGCTTGAGGTGAGAGGTAGAACGGTGACAACCAAACGGCGTTTACGCCCAGCTCGGCCAGGTACTCCAATTTGCTGGAAATTCCGTGAAGATCACCCATGCCATCGCCGTTTCCGTCGGCAAATGAACGCGGGTAAATCTGGTAGATCACGGCACTGGCCCACCAGGGTGTGGCGGTGGCCTGCTGAAAAAGCGTCATGGTTTCCTCCAGAAACAAAACGGTAACGAAATGGTGTAAGCGCTTGCACTATTGCATCACATCTTACTAGTGTGAGCTACACCACTTCAATCAGCGTCATGAATTGCGCGCTGCAAATCGTAGATTTTCACTTTAGGAGAACGAGTATGAGAACCAAGACTTCAAGGATGTACAAGCCGTTGGCAGCTGCCGCTGTGCTCACGCTGGCTCTTTCCGCTTGTGGCGGCGGGACGGGCGGGGGCACGGGCGGCGGCGGTGGTGCGGCGTCGGAAAACCTAGACGCCCGCGGGCCCATCACCTACGTTCAGGGCAAGGACAACTCCGAGGTGATCCGGCCCTTGGTGGACAAGTGGAACGCGGCCCACCCCAACGAGACGGTCACGTTCAAGGAGCAGACTGACAAGGCCGACCAGCAGCACGACGACCTGGTCCAGCGTTTCCAGGCCAAGAACGGCGACTATGACGTTGCCAGCGTTGACGTGGTGTGGACGGCTGAGTTCGCCGCCAAGGGCTGGCTGCAGCCGCTGAAGGACAAGATGGCCATTGACACCACCGGTTTCCTGCCGGCAACCGTGGCAGCGGCAACCTACAAGGACACTCTGTATGCCGCGCCGCAGACCTCCGACGGCGGCATCCTTTACTACCGCAAGGACCTTGTTGCAACACCTCCCAAGACGTGGGAGGAGATGATGAGCATGTGCCCCATCGCCAAGGACAAGGGCATTGACTGCTATGCCGGGCAGTTTGCCCAGTATGAGGGTTTGACGGTGAACGTTGCCGAGGCCATCAACACCGCCGGCGGCACCATTGTTGACAAGGATGGCAAGGCCACGGTCGACTCCGCCGAGGCAAAGGCCGGGATGACCAACCTGGTTGCGGCCTACAAGGACGGGAACATCCCCAAGCAGGCTGTGACCTACCAGGAAGAGCAGGGCAGGATCTCCTTCCAAGACGGAAACTTGATGTTCCTGCGCAACTGGCCCTACGTCTATAACCTGGCGAAGTCGGAGGGGTCCTCCACGGTCAAGGACACCTTTGGGATTGCCCCGCTCCCGGGCAAGGTTGGCCCCGGCGCATCCACCTTGGGCGGCCATAGCCTGGCCATCAGTGTTGATTCGAAGTACAAGGCTACGGCCAAGGACTTCACGGCCTTCATGATCACCGAAGAAACTCAGAAGTTCTACGCGACCCAGGGATCCCTGGCACCGGTGCTGGAAAGCCTCTACACCGACGCTGAGCTGGTTGAGAAGCTGCCGTATCTGCCGGTGCTGCTGACTTCCATCCAGAACGCTGTGCCGCGGCCCGTTACGCCGTTCTACCCGGCAGTGACGTTGGCGATCCAGCAAAACAGCTTCGCCGCCATCAGCGGGACCAAGACTGTTGATCAGGCGATGACGGACATGCAGGCGGCCATCGCCGCTGCAGGGTCAAAGTAGCCCGTCAGCAGCGCGCGGGCGGCGTTCCCGGTGGCGGTCAACCGCGCCGGGAACTCCGCAGCGCCTCTTCTTCGCATCACCGACCGTGATGCCACACACAGAGTCGTGGTGAAAGGAAATCAGCATGTCTACACAGCTTGAACCGGGGGCACACCCCGGCCGAAAGACAGCCCGCGAGGGTGGTGCTAACAAGGAAGTCGGCCAAGACCGCAAGGAAAAGACCCAGGGGCGGGCAGCGGCGCTGCTGGTTGCGCCCACCCTGATAGTGCTGGCCATCGTCATCTTGTACCCGGTGCTCAACGCCATCTACATGTCCTTCCAGCAGGACGAGGGCCTTGACCCGGTGACGGGCAGCTTTGTGGCTGGCGGTTTTGCCGGTCTTGCCAACTATATTCACTGGCTATTCCAACAGTGTGAGTCGCCCACGGGGGCGGCCAGCTGCCCGCCCGGAACATTGGGTGCCCAGTTCTGGAGCGCCACGGGTGTCACCTTCTTCTTCACCGTTGTCACAGTCTTCTTTGAGACCGTCCTGGGTTTTTGGATGGCCGTCATTATGGCCCGCGCCTTCAGGGGCCGGACCGCGTTGCGGGCAGCGGTGCTGGTGCCGTGGGCCATCCCCACCGCAGTGGCGGCCAAGCTGTGGTTCTTCATGTTTGCCTTTGACGGCATCGTGAACAAAGTGTTCCATACCGACATCCTGTGGACCGGCAGCCAGGGTGCCTCCCAGGCGGCCATCATCATTGCCGATGTTTGGAAGACCACGCCGTTCATGGCGCTGCTCATCCTGGCCGGACTGCAAATGATTCCCGCCGAAGTGTATGAAGCGGCCAAGGTTGACGGTGCCACCGCATGGCAGCGGTTCCGGCTCATCACCTTGCCGCTGGTCAAGCCGGCACTCATGGTGGCCATCTTGTTCCGCACCCTGGACGCGTTGCGCATGTACGACCTTCCGGCCGTCATGACCGGCGGCGCCAATGGCACCGCCACATTGTCCATCCTGGTGGTCCAGCAGATACGCGTGGGCTTCAACGCCGCCGCGGCCCTGTCCACCATCACCTTCCTGATCATCTTCATGGTGGCGTTCATCTTTGTGCGGTTCCTCGGAGCCAACGCTGTTGAATCCGCCAGCGGCGTTGCAAAGGGGAAAATCAAATGAGCTCCACAACCTCAACCGTGAAGGACCACACCGCAGCCGCCAAATCTGTGGCCCGCCGCCGGGAAAACTGGGCAAGCACCCGCACGTACGTCAGTGCCGCCGTGATTGTCATCTGGTGCTTGCTCCCGGTGTACTGGATGGTTGTCACAGCCTTCCGTGACGTGGGCTACACCTACGACTCGACACCGTTCTTTACGCACGTGACCCTGGACAACTTCAAGACGGCGTTTTCCTCTGCCATGGGCAACCACCTAGACCTGGCCCTGCTGAACTCCCTGTTCATAGCCAGTGTCACCACCCTTGTGGCGTTGACCTTTGGTGTGTTCGCCGCCTACGCGCTGGCACGGCTGACCTTCCGGGGCAAGTACCTGGTGCTGGGCGTCATCCTCGGCGCATCCATGTTCCCGGGGGTTGCGATCGTCACCCCGCTGTTCCAGCTGTTTGGCAACATTGGCTGGATCGGCACCTACCAGGCGCTGATCATTCCAAACATTTCATTTGTGCTGCCGCTGACCGTGTACACGCTGACGTCCTTCTTCCGGGAAATGCCCTGGGAGTTGGAAGAGGCGGCCCGGATTGACGGGTGCACCCAGGGTCAGGCATTCCGGCGGATCATCATGCCGTTGGCGGCACCTGCGGTGTTCACCACCGCCATCCTGGCCTTCGTTGCGGCCTGGGGCGAGTACTTGATGGCCAGCATTCTCTCCAATGACGCTACCCAAACCGTCACTGTTGCCATTGCCCGATTTGCCGGATCCGAGCCACACCAGGAACCCTATACGGCGGTGATGGCCGCGGGTACCGTGGTCACCATTCCGCTGGTGGTCCTGGTGTTGATCTTCCAGCGAAAAATCGTGGCAGGACTTACGGCAGGGGCGGTGAAGTAGGCCATGGGACGTACCTCCCGGAATCAGCCGGCGAAGCCAGACGCCCTGCACATCCCCACGAGTAAGCAGAAGAGTGCCGAGGACTTTGACATCATCATCGGATTTCTTGGTTTTTGGGCGGTTGTGCTCTTTGCTGTGACGCTCTGGCTGGAGATCACAGGAGAGCCGGCACTCATGTGGGCGCTAGGATTGTTGCTGGTTTGTTTGGGACTGTGGGGCATGATCCGGCTTCGCCGGAAGCTGCCAGCCCGGAGGGGCAGGCGGCCGCAGTAGCGCACGTCCGCCGTCGGGCACTATGGCCACGTGCCCGACGGCATCGGCTAGTGATTTGGGAGAGGAACAGGCATGAGGGTCAGCATTGACGACGTCGCAGCACGTGCGGACGTTTCTACCGCCACAGTCTCCCGCGCCCTTCGCGGACTGCCGAAAGTCAACCCTGCCACACGTGCGCGGGTGCTGGCCGTGGCCCAGGAAATGGGCTATGTGCCGTCGCCGTCGGCCACAAGATTGGCCACAGGCCGAACCAAGACGGTGGGAGTGCTGGTTCCGTTCATTGACCGCTGGTACTTTGCCCACGCGTTGGAGGGCATTGACCAGGAACTCCGGGAGCACGGCTACAACCTGCTGTTGTTCAGTCTGGGCGGCTACCGGCATGGCCAGCAGCGCCGCTTCACTGAACAGATGGTGCGCAAGCAGATCGACGCACTGGTGGTGCTGTGCCTTGGGCTTTCCGCGGCGGAACTTGCCGAACTGCAGCTTACCCACATTCCCATGGTTTCCGTGGGTGGGCCGGTGGCGGGCTGCCAAGGCGTCCACATTGACGACGCCGCGGCAGCCGCCGCTGCCACCCAGCACCTGATCGATTTGGGGCACACGAAAATAGGTCACTTGCGCGGGGGGATCAACGACGAGAAGAATTTCATGGTTCCCACCCTGCGCTCGGAGGCATTCGAGGCAACCTTGCGCCGGGCGGGTCTGGAATTCCGCCCGGAATGGAACGTTGCCGGGGATTTCACGGTTGGTGAGGGAGCCGCCGCGGCCGCCAGATTATTTGAGCTGCCGGGCGAGCGCCCCACAGCCATTTTTTGTGGCTCCGACGAGATGGCGCTCGGGCTGATGTTTGAGGCACGCCGGCGCGGTATTCGTATTCCGGCGGACTTGTCCGTCATCGGCATTGACGACCACGATTTCTCAGCGCCCGCCGGGTTGTCCACCATTGCGCAAAAGCCTGTGCAACACGGTCTCCTGGCTGCACAAATGCTGCTGGCGGAGTTGGACGGGAAGACGGGCGCCATCCATCAGGAACACATGCCCTTCACGCTGATCCAGCGCGAATCCACGGCCCCGTACCAGTCCCGAGCCTAGCTTCTTCGTCAGCTAAAGACTGTACTGCCGCTTTCAGACTGGCGCCATTCTCGCTGGCGGCAGCGCACATAGCTAAAGTGACCTGGCCTCAGTTAGCCCGGGCCAGTTGACGGATGGGCAGCCAGCGGTTGCTCAGCCTGCGGTACGCGGCGGCGGCGGCCGTGAAATCGCCGTCGGCCAGGCACTGCAGGCCCATGTGGACATCCGCGGGGGAGTCATCGGGATGCAGACGGTTGGCTAGGGGGCCATAGTCCAGCTCCACCACGCCGCCCTCATTGAATCCGGACAACCAGGTGTTGAGGTCATCCAGCTCGCCGAAAAGTTCCAGGTCCGGGGCCATGGCGGCCAGCATCCGCAGCGTCCTCTGCGCCCGTGCGGCGGCCACCGGGAGTGGCACCTGGGCGCGCACAGTCAGAATCCGGCCGTTGGATTCCACCACTTCCATGCGGTCATTGGCGTAAACCAGCACGAACCAACTAAACGGCACCCCCCAGGTGGAGGTGCGGGTTTGCAGGGGCAGTTCCAGCAGCGGGGTGGCCGTGGCGGCGCCGAGCGTGTCCGCCCACTCGTCCTGGGAGAGGACCAGCGTGGCCAGCTGGGACATGGTGCCGTTGAGCAACTCTGTGGCGCCGGCAATGGACCGGGCAACCACCTGATTTGGTGCGTAGAGCAGGGGCTCGCCGTCGCCCATCATGAGCACCCGCACCCGCTCCCCGGCCGTCGTCGGAAGTGGATTGGGGCGGGAGCGGCTGATCCGGCCCAGGGAATCGGCCAGTTCGGCGGCATCGACGCTGACGGCGTTTTGTTCGGCGTCAAGATGGTCCTGCAGATAGGCGAACTCGGCGCTCGTGTACGCCTCGCGCGGCAAATAAACACGCAGGCTGGAGACAAAGGGGAGCTGCACCCCGCCCAAGTACAAGCCCGCCGCCATGGCCTAGTCCAGTTCCACAATGACAGGGGCGTGGTCAGAGGCGCCCTTGCCCTTGCGTTCTTCACGGTCAATTTCGGCCGACGTGACACGGGCCGCCAGCGCCGGGGACGCCAGCACAAAGTCAATGCGCATGCCCTCGCGCTTGGGGAAACGCAGCTGCGTGTAGTCCCAGTACGTGTAGACGCCCGGTCCCGGATTGAGGGGACGGACGACGTCGGCAAATCCTGCCGCTTCAAACGCGGCGAACGCTGCCCGCTCGGGTGCGCTGACGTGGGTCAGGCCCTGCTCGATGAAGAAGTCGATGTCCCAGACGTCGTCGTCCTGCGGGGCAATGTTCCAGTCGCCCATGAGGGCAATCTGGGCGTTGGGATCCTCGGCCAGCCAGCCTGTTGCCTGATTCTTGAGCTCATCAAGCCACTGGAGCTTGTAGGGCATGTGCTCGTCATCCAGGGCGCGGCCGTTGGGCACATACAGGCTCCAAATGCGGACACCGTTGCACGTCGCTGCGATGGCCCGGGCCTCCTGGACGGGATCCTTGCCGCCCTTGCCGAACGCGGGCTGGTTCACAAAGGTGCGCTCCACATTTTCAAGGCCCACGCGGGAGGCGATGGCAACGCCGTTCCACTGGCTGAAGCCAAAGTGGGCCACCTCGTAGCCGTTGTTTTCAAAGAGCTCCCAGGGGAAGTTCTCGTCCTTGCACTTGGTTTCTTGGATGGCCAGCACGTCGGCATCAGTGCGGCGCAACCACTCCTCCACACGGTCGGCACGGGCACGCAACGAGTTCACATTCCAGGTAGCAATCTTCACGTACCAAAGCTATCAAGTTAACTCGCCCACATGGCCCGTACCGGCTGATAAACAGCACGCCACGGTTGGCGGCAAGAGGGAAGGAAAGACGCCCAAAAGTGGGCTAAGACACCTGAGGGGCAGCGCAACAACGCAAATTAGTTGCCTAAGGTCACAAAGCCGTAACGCTTCCCTCGCCCCGTCGGGGCAGGACCGGGAGGGCAGTGGCGGGGGTTTCGGGGCGCCAAAGACATGACTATTACGCTTTTAGTGAAAGTGTCTTTGTTAGCGTTGAAGACGAACCAGTACACCGAAAAGCCTGCAGGCAACTGCTCACAGTCTCGCAAAATCTTGTGAAAAGTGTTGCAGCCAGACTCAGGCGCTCGAACTGGCGGTAGGGATAGCTTCCCGTTCTCCGCACATTGAATGCGGAACCGTCTTTTCTTGCTGCTCCGGCCGGAGTATGCGGGAAAGCGAAGAGTTTGACGCGTAACACGCCTGCAGCACGAGAACACCAATTGCGGCGCTGAAACCACCGAAAGCGAGCGAAAGCTGAGCCGTTCGGGGCGGAGCGCTGCGTAGATGGGTACTACGTGTCCGAAGCAACACACAACGCAAGTAATCAAGAATCAACGCAGGGCGGCACCGAGACTGAAAACGCCCTGAGTGTGCGCAACGTTTACAAGGTTTTCGGCAAACGCCCTGCCGAAGTTATCAAACGCCTCAAGGCAGGCAAGAAGCGAGCCGAACTCACCGCGCTGGGCACAGCAGCGGTCATTGACGCCAGCTTTGACGTCAAAAAGGGTGAGATCTTTGTGGTGATGGGCCTGTCCGGGTCCGGGAAATCCACGCTGATCCGCACCCTGAACGGCCTGTGGGCACCGACCCAAGGGTCCGTGGTGGTTGGCGGAACAGACATTTCCGCCATCAGCGACAAGGAATTGCGCAAGGTCCGCCAGAAGAAGATCTCCATGGTCTTCCAGCACTTTGCCCTGCTTCCGCACCGCACGGTGCTGGAGAACGCCGCCTACGCGCTGGAAATCCAGGGCGTCGCCAAGGCCGACCGCACTGCCCGGGCCGAAAAGATCCTGTCCATGGTGGGGTTGGGTGGTTGGGGCGCAAAATACCCCTCCGAGCTTTCCGGTGGCATGCAGCAGCGTGTGGGCCTGGCCCGCGCCCTCTGCGCCGAGACGGACATCCTGCTCATGGACGAGGCGTTTTCCGCCCTCGACCCGCTGATCCGGCGCGAAATGCAAGAACAGCTGGTGGTGTTGCAGGCCGAGCTTGGCAAGACCATTGTTTTCATCACGCACGACCTCAACGAAGCCATGTTCCTGGGCGACCGGATCGCTGTAATGCGTGACGGTGAGATCGTCCAGATTGGGACACCGGATGAAATTCTGACCAATCCGGCCAACGACTATGTGGCCCAGTTTGTGCAGGATGTGGACAGGACCCGCGTGCTGACGGCCGGCGGTGTCATGGAGCCGCCCCTGGCTGTTGTCACCATTTCCGGCGGGCCCCGCAACGCCCTGCGCACCATGCGCGACCTGCAGGTTTCGGCGGCCTTTGTGGTGGACCGGCGCCGCAAGTACCAGGGAATTGTCCGCGACCGGGACGTCATGGCCCAGGTGGAGAAGCGTGCCACCGATTTGGCCGCCGTGGTGCGCAACGGCATTGAACCCGTTAGCCCGGAGACCGCCCTGAACGATCTCTTTGGCCGGGCCGTGGAGAGTCCCATTCCGCTGCCCGTGGTGGACGACGGCGGCAAGCTGGTGGGTGCCCTGCCCCGGGTCACGCTGCTGGCGGCGTTGGGCAATGTTCCCTCAACAACGTCCGAATTCCCCGTGGTTGAGGTGGCGGTTGCGCCCATCCCGGAACAAATGGTGACGGCCGCTTTGGCTCAGACCGAAGGAGAAGCAAAATGACCCCGGATTTTAGGATTCCCCTGGGCGACTGGGTTGAGGTTGGCTTGGACTGGCTGACAACGTCACTGGACGGTTTCTTCGCCCTGATCCGCAGTATTCTGGTGGGCGCCTATGACGGGCTTGAGTGGTTGCTTGCTGCACCGCCTTACTGGGCAGTCATTCTTGTTTTTGCTGCCATAGCCTGGTGGGCCAGTGGTTGGAAACTCGGTGTGGGCACCATGGTGGGCTTTGGTGTGATTGTTGGCGTGGATCAATGGTCCAATGCCATGGATTCCCTGGCCCTGGTCATTATCGCAACGGTGGTGGCAGTGGCCATCAGTGTTCCCCTGGGCATTTGGGCGGCCAGTTCACTGCGGGTATCGGCGATTGTGCGCCCCATTATGGACTTCATGCAAACCATGCCGGCCATGGTGTACCTGATCCCTGCCTTGGTCATGTTCCGGGTGGGTGTGGTGCCCGGCATTGTTGCCACCATCATCTTTTCCATGGCGCCAGGGGTCCGCTTCACCGAGCTGGGCATCCGTGGCGTGGACAAGGAAGTGGTTGAAGCCGGGCATGCCTTCGGTTCCAGTCCGGGACGCATCCTGCGCCAAATCCAGCTCCCCCTAGCCCGGCCCACCATCATGGCCGGCGTCAACCAGGTCATTATGCTCTCGCTGTCCATGGTGGTCATTGCCGGCATGGTCGGTGCCGGCGGTCTGGGTGGCGACGTCGTTGCCAGTCTGAGCCGCATCGATGCTGGGCTGGGCTTCGAAGCCGGCATCGCCGTCGTCATTTTGGCTATTTTCCTTGACCGGGTCACGGCCAGCCTCGGCAAGAGCAAGAGCAAGAGCAAGACCCGGACCAGCACCAAAGCCGCCTAACTGCGGACACACGAGATTCACAACCAATCGCGGCTGCTCAATTCTGCGCTGCCATAGAAAGGAATGAACAATGAACAAGAAATTTATGGGGTTCGCCGCCATCGCGGCAACACTGGCTTTGGGCCTGAGTGCCTGTGGAACAGGTGCCGAGGGCGGCACCGTGGAGAACGGTGACAAGAAAGACGTCACCATTGCTGTCTTCAACGGCTGGGATGAAGGCATCGCCGCCTCCGAGCTGTGGAAAGTGATTCTGGACCGGAAGGGCTACGACGTCACCTTGCAAAGCGCCGACGTCGCACCCGTGTTCTCCGGCCTCTCTACCGGTGATTATGACCTGACACTGGACACCTGGCTACCTGTCACCCACGCCGATCTGCTCGCGGAATACGGGGAGAAGATCTCCGAACTGGGGCAGTGGAATGATGAAGCCTCGCTGACCATTGCCGTCAACGAAGACGCTCCCATTAATTCCTTGGACGAGTTGGCTGCAAATGCTGACAAGTTCAACAACAAGATTATTGGCATTGAGCCCGCAGCCGGCCTGACTAAGGTCACCACCGAGGAAGTCATCCCCGGCTACGGCTTGGACAAGATGGAGTACATCACCTCATCCACCCCAGCCATGCTCTCCGAACTGAAAACGGCGACCAGTAAGGGTGAGAACATTGTGGTTACCCTGTGGCGTCCGCACTGGGCTTACGACGCCTTCCCCGTGAAGGACTTGAAGGACCCCAAGGGTGCATTGGGCGCGGCCGAAGGCATCTACGGATACTCCCGTCTGGACTTCGATGCGGACTACCCAGTTCTTGACGGTTGGTTGAAGAACTTCAAAATGGACTCGGAAAAGCTGTACTCATTGGAGAACGCCATGTTCAACGGCACGGATACCAAGGAGTACACGCCCATCATCGAGAAGTGGATCAGCGAGAACCAGGACTACGTGGACTCACTGACGGTGTAATTGGCGCCCTGAACTATTTCCACCAGGAGTCAAGCACTGTCACGGGCGTAGTCCGCTTGTGGCGGGACTGGCGGAATCGGCGCTCGATCGACTCGGCGGCCGCCTCGGGGATGTCCTTTCCCTCGAGGTAGTCGTCGATTTCCTCATACGTGATGCCCAGCTCATCCTCGTCGGTGCGGCCCGGGCGCCCGTCCAGCAGATCGGCCGTGGGGACCTTGTTGAACAGCTGCTCAGGGGCGCCCAACGCTTGGAGCAGGGCCCGGTTCTGGCGCTTGTTCAGGGTGAACAGCGGCAGGATGTCCGCCCCGCCGTCGCCAAATTTGGTGAAGAACCCGGTGACGGATTCCGCCGCATGGTCAGTGCCAATGACCAGCAGGTTGTCATGGCCGGCCAGCGCGTACTGGGCGATCATGCGGGAGCGGGCCTTGATGTTGCCCTTGTTGAAATCCGAGACGTCCTTGGTGGCGGTCTTGGCGAACTCCGCCTCAAAACCGTCAACGGCGGGGGCAATGTTGAACGTTCGCTCCGTCTTCGCGTCGATGAATTTCAGAGCCTTTTGCGCGTCGGCCTCATCATGCTGCACGCCGTACGGCAGCCGGACGGCTATGAAATTGGCGTCGATGCCCTCTTCGGCCAGTTCTTCAACGGCAAGCTGCGCCAGCCTGCCGGCTAGGGTGGAATCCAAGCCGCCGCTGATGCCCAGCACAAAGCCTTTGGTGCCCGTGGCCTTGAGGTAATCCTTCAGGAAAGCCACCCGCCGGGTGATTTCCGCAGCCGGTTCAATGCGTGCCTGGACGCCGAGTTCGCTAATGATCTGAGCCTGTAGTTCGCGCATACGACTAGCCTAGCGTGCGCGTATTTCGGCGGTGTTGCGTGCGTCGCTTGCACCGCCCCGGCAGGCTGGCCCGGTCAGAACGCCAACCCGTGCTTCTCCACGAGCGGCATGGTCCCCTCGAAGTCCAAATCGCATCCATAGGCAGCGGCAAGCGGGGTGAGCGTCTCGGGGTCGTATTCGCCACCGGGCTCGCCGAGCCGCCGGAAAAGATTCTCGAGCCCGCCCGGAGAGATGATCTCAAGCACGCGCAGGGTGTCCTCGCCTGCGTTCCAGAACGTGTGCCAGCGTCCCCGCGGTTTCGAGACAAGGTCGCCAATGGTCGCGGTGAGCTCCACCCCGTCCTCGATCACGCCCAACGTGCCCTCGAGCACAAAGGTGTATTCGTCCTCGCGGCTGTGCCGATGCAGCGGTGCCGCGAGAACCCGCGGCGCCAGCACGTGTTCCACCATTGCCACAAGCCCGCCCGACGCAGCACTTTCGAGGAGATAGCGGTCAAGCAAGCCTGGTTCTCCGGTGACGTCACCCTCTCCGGCGCGAAGCACGTGAAGGCCGGGAGCTGGTGTCCTCATGAATCAGACTTTACGCCCCCGAATCCGGCCCCGGAATACCTGAAGCAGGGCAACTTTTGCGCCACTCGCCTCGGTCACCTGCAGATGCCCGCCAACACATTTTGGCTGATGTGCGGGGCAGCTGTCAGTTGCGGCCAATCGTGCGTCTAGCGTCGGCGTGTACAGCCTGCCCAAACGTCCCCCGGTAGAATAGTTGCCATGACACAGACTCTCGCTGCCGATCGCGCCCGCCTGCTCGAACTCGTCAAGGAACTGGCCGTTGTTCACGGCCAGGTGACCTTGTCCTCCGGCAAGGAAGCCGACTACTACATCGACCTGCGCCGCATCACCCTCCACCACGAGGCCTCCCGCCTGGCCGGCCGCGTCATGCTGGCCATGCTGGACGACGCCGGCATTGAGTTTGAGACCGCCGGCGGCTTGACCATGGGTGCAGACCCTGTCGGAACAGCCCTGATGCATGCCGCCGGTGATGCTGGCCGCGCCATTGACGCCTTCGTGGTCCGCAAGGCCCAGAAGTCTTACGGCATGGGCCGCCAGGTTGAAGGCCCCGGAGTTGACGGACGCAACGTGGTGGTCCTGGAAGACACCTCCACCACGGGCGGTTCCGCCCTGACAGCTGTTGAAGGCGTGCGCAGGGCAGGAGGCAACATCACCGCCGTCGCCGTGATTGTTGACCGCGATACCGGCGCCAAGGAACGCATCGAGGCCGAAGCAGGTGTCCCGTACCTGTTCATCTTCGGCAAGGACGAGCTCGGCCTGGCCTAGTCGGCCCCAGCGCTTGGTGCCGACCCGCACACGCAGAAACGTTTGAAAGGATCCACGTTGGCCAAGCTTTACTTCCGTTACGGTGCCATGAACTCGGGCAAGTCCACGGGGTTGTTGCAGGTGGCTTTCAATTACGAGGAGCGGGGACAACGGGTCCTGCTGGCAAAGCCCGGTATTGACACCAAGGGTGCGGGGGAGATCGTGTCCCGGCTTGGCATGTCCCGTGATGTGGATTTCCTGCTCCAGCCCGGGGATGACGCCCGCGCCGAATTTGCCGCCCATGCTGCCGGTGATGACCCCGAGGCGCTCGTGCAGCATGTGGATGTGGCACCTGTGGCGTGCCTGCTCATCGACGAGGCCCAGTTCCTCACCCCGCAGCAGGTTGATGACCTGTTCAAGATCGCTGTGGAGGACGGGGTGCCGGTCATTGCCTATGGCATCCGCACGGATTTCAAAACCCGTGCTTTCCCGGGCGCGGCACGCCTTTTTGAGATAGCGCACGCGCTGGAGGAGCTCAAGACCATCTGCCGCTGCGGCCGTAAGGCCATCTTCAACACCCGCCGAGTGGGCCAGGACGTGGTGTTCGACGGCGAGCAGGTCGCCATCGACGGCGAAGACGTTTGGTACGAGTCGCTCTGCGGCAAGTGCTACATGGAAGCCTCCGGCGGAAAACTGCTCGCCTAGCCTCGTGGAAGTGCAGTTGGGGGCAAGGGTGGGGCTCAACAGCAGCAGCAAACGTGCAGTCCCGAGGGA